>NZ_WBKS01000029.1:0-49976 GCF_008868145.1 Micromonospora sp. AMSO1212t | reverse complement strand
CCGGGCCCGCCGGCCGCGCCCCTGTCGCCGCCGACCACGCCCATCGCGCCGCCGGCCACGCCCGGCACGCCGGACGCTGCGCTGCCGTCGTGGGCCGCCGCCCCCGTGTCGGCACCGCCGCCGCCCGTGGTGACGGCCCCGGCGCTGCCGACCTGGCCGCCGCCGGCCACGCCCGCCCGCGACGGCGACACGACCCGTCCGGTACGTCCGCAGCCCGGCGGGCCGGATCTCGCCGCCACCGTGTACGGCGGGACCGACGGGCCCGGTTTCGCCACCGTGACGTTCCCGCAGGGCAACCCGCTGGAGAACTCCGGATCGCTGACCGGGCACATCCTGGCCCAGGGCTGGTCCGAGGAGAGCCCGGCGGCGCGGGGCGGCACCACCAAGGTGGTCGTCGTGCTGGGGATCGCGCTGATCATGCTCGTCGCGATCAGCCTGCTCGTGGTCTTCCTGGCCAACGACGCGCTGAGCAGCCTGACCGGGACCATGCTCATCGAGTGACAGGGGTGAGCCCGCCCACTACGGCCTCGCGTTGCCCTGGCGGACTCGCCGATCCGCCGTACACTTGTGTGCGATCACTGACCCGGCGCGCCCCGACTGCGCGCCCATGGGCGATCTTGCGGGCGATTCGGCGGCGTGACAGGCCGCGGCGGGCCATCGCGAAGATGCGCCCCGCTCGAGAGGCATTTCTTGACCACGTTCGCTGAATCCAGCACGTCCCCGTCCGTCGACCCGACGCCCGACACCGTCGACTTCGCCTCGCTCGGCCTGCCCCGGCAGATCGTCGAGACGCTCGCCCGGCAGGGCATCACCACCCCGTTCGAGATCCAGCGGGCCACGCTGCCCGACTCGCTCGCGGGCCGCGACGTCCTCGGCCGGGGCCAGACCGGCTCGGGCAAGACGCTCGCCTTCGGCCTGCCGGTGATCGCCCGGGTCGCCGACCGCAACCGGGCCCGGCCGCTTCACCCCCGCGCCCTGATCATGGTCCCCACCCGTGAACTTGCCATGCAGGTCAACGACGCCCTGGTGCCGCTCGGCAAGTCGGTCGGCGTGTTCCTGAAGACCGCCGTCGGCGGGGTGCCGTACGACCGGCAGATCGACGCGCTGCGCCGCGGCGTGGAGATCGTCGTGGCCACCCCGGGCCGGCTCGGCGACCTGATCGAGCGGGGCGTGTGCCGGCTCGACGACGTCGAGATCACCGTGCTGGACGAGGCCGACCAGATGGCGGACATGGGCTTCCTGCCCGAGGTCACCCGGCTGCTGGCGAAGACCCCGGCGGACGCGCAGCGGCTGCTGTTCTCGGCCACTCTGGACAACGACGTCGACACGCTCGTCAAGCGGTTCATGACCGACCCGGTCACCCACTCGACCGCACCGGCCACCGCGGCCGTGTCCACCATGGATCACCACCTGCTGCTGATCCCGCCGCACGACAAGTTCGCTGTCGCGGCGTCTATCGCCGCCCGTGAGGGCCGCACCATGCTGTTCGCCCGTACGCAGCTCGGCGTCGACCGGCTGGTCGAGCAGCTCGCCGCCGTCGGTGTGCGGGCCGGTGGGCTGCACGGCGGCAAGACCCAGCGCATGCGCACCAAGACGCTCGCCGAGTTCCGCGAGGGCCGGACGCCCGTGCTGGTCGCGACCGACGTGGCGGCCCGGGGCATCCACGTCGACGGCGTCTCGCTGGTGCTGCACGTGGACCCGCCGAAGGACCCCAAGGACTACCTGCACCGGGCCGGGCGTACGGCCCGGGCCGGCGAGTCGGGCGCGGTGGCGACGCTGGTGCTGCCGAAGCAGCGCCGCACCACGCTGGCCATGATGGAGAAGGCGGGCGTCGAGCCGGCCGAGACCCGGGTCCGGGCGGGCGACGAGGCGCTGGCCGAGCTGACCGGCGCGCGTGAGCCCAGCGGCGTACCGGTCCGGGACGAGCCGGAGCCGCGACGCGGCGGCGGCTCGCGCCGCTTCGGCGACCGGGACGGCCGGGGCTTCGACCGTGGCGGCCGGAGCTTCTCCGACCGTGGCGAGCGCCGGTTCGGCGACCGTGACGGCCGGGGCGAGCGCCGGTTCGGCGACCGGCCTGCGGGCGAGCGGTCGAGCGACCGGTTCGCGGACCGGGGCGGTGACCGCCGGTTCGGCGACCGGCCGACCGGCGAGCGCTACTCGGGCGAGCGGTCCGGCGGCGGTGAGCGCCGCTTCGGGCGGCCGGAGCGTCGCGACGACCGCAGCTTCGGCGACCGGGGGTCCGACGGCCGGAGCTTCGGCGAGCAGCGGTCCGACGACCGCGGCCCGCGCGGCGACGACCGGCGCTTCGGCGAGCGGGCCGACCGGCCGTACGGGGACCGGCAGCGGCCGACGGCCGGACGCGGGTACGACCGGGACGAGCGGCGGTACGACGACCGGCCGAGTGGCTCGCGCGGCTTCGGCGACCGGCGCCAGGAGGACCGCCCGCACGCCGAGCGGCGTTTCGGTGACCGGGGCGACGCGCGTCCGGCCGAGCGCCGGGCCGGCGGTTTCCGGGCCGAGGGGCGGGGCCGGGACGACAGGCGCGGCTTCGGCGGGCGCCCGCCGGCACGTACCCACTGATCTGAGCGCACCCACTGACGCCGTCGTCGAGCACCTGCTCGGCGGCGGCGTTCGCGCATCCGCTGCCGCCGACCGCCGGGTCGCGTAACGTCCGGACCATGCCGAAGTCGCTCTTCTGGGCCCGGACCGACACCGCCGGCTGCGAGCACGTCGTGCTCGACGACGGCCAGGGGCTGACCGCGCAGGGTGTGGCGCTCGCCGTGGATCCGATCCCGTACACGTGCCGGTACCGCCTCGCCGTCGGGCCGGACTGGTCGACGAACCGGCTGGAGGTCGAGTCCGAGGGCGCGGGCTGGTCGCGGAGCGTACGCCTGGAGCGGGGCCGGGACGGGTGGCGCGTGCGTACCGGCGAGGAGGGTGACCTGGACGCGGCGCTGAGCGCGGCGGGCCACCCACCGGCGGGCCTGCCGGGCACCGACGACCCGGGCCGGCTCGCCGAGGCGCTCGACGTGGATCTGGGCGGCTCGCCGCTGACGAACACGCTGCCGATCCGCCGGGTCGGGCTGGGCCGGCTGCCCGCCGACCTGGCGACCGCCGTGTCGGTGGCCTGGGTGCTGCTGCCCGGCCTGGCCGTGGTGCCCGCCGAGCAGGTCTACACCTCGCTGGGCCCGGGCCGGGTGCGGTATTCCAGTGACACGTTCACAGCCGACCTGGAGGTCGACCCGGACGGTTTCGTGGTGCGCTACCCGGGGCTGGCCGAGCGGGTCGACCCGCGCTGACCGTCCGGGTCCGGTTCAGGCCGCCGGCCAGGTGCCGTCGGTCAGGAACCGGTCGATGGTGGCGAGGTGCGGCGCGAGGTCGAGGCCCTGCGCGGCCACCCACTCGTCGGAGTAGTAGGTGTCGCCGTACCGGTCGCCCGGGTCGCAGATCAGCGTGACCACCGAGCCGGTACGCCCGGCCGCGCGCATCTGCGCGATCAGCCCGAACGCGCCCCACAGGTTGGTGCCGGTGGAGCCGCCCACGAGGCGGCCGAGCACCGCCGAGCCGGCCCGCATCGCCGCGAGCGACGCGGCGTCCGGCACCTGCACCATCCGGTCCACCACGCTGGGCAGGAACGACGCCTCGACGGTGGGCCGCCCGATGCCCTCGATCCGGGAGCCGCGGTCGGTGCGCACCGACCAGTCGCCGGCCTGCCAGGCGGGGTAGAAGGCGGAGTTCTCCGGGTCCACCACGCAGAGCTTGGTGGGCAGCCGCCGATACCGGGCGTACCGGCCGATGGTGGCGCTGGTGCCGCCGGTGCCGGCGCCGACCACGATCCAGGCGGGCACCGGGTGCCGTTCCAGCGCGAGCTGGGCGTAGATCGACTCGGCGATGTTGTTGTTGCCCCGCCAGTCGGTGGCCCGCTCGGCGTAGGTGAACTGGTCCATGAACCGGCCGCCGCTGTCCTCGGCGAGCCAGCGCGCCTCCACGACGACCTTGGACGGGTCCTGCACCAGGTGGCAGCGTCCGCCCTGGAACTCGATCTGGGTGATCTTCTCCGGCGACGTGGAGGCGGGCATGACCGCGATGAAGGGCAGCCCGAGCATCCGGGCGAAGTACGCCTCGGAGACGGCCGTCGAGCCGGACGACGCCTCGACGATGGTGGTGTCCGGGCCGATCCAGCCGTTGCAGAGCCCGTAGAGGAACAGCGAGCGGGCCAGCCGGTGCTTCAGCGAGCCGGTGGGGTGCACCGACTCGTCCTTGAGGTAGAGGTCGATCCCCCACTCGCGGGGCAGCGGGAACGGCAGCAGGTGGGTGTCGGCGGAGCGGTTGGCGTCCGCCTCGACAGTGGCGATCGCCTCGGTCACCCAGCGCCGGCTGGCCTCGTCGCACCGGTCGAAGTGAGTCACGTCGGCAACGTTACAAGCGAGGTGGGCTCGGGTTTTCCCGGACCCGGCGGGCCTGCCGCCGTTGCCCCGCCCGTCCGGTGGCCCGGATCACCGGCGTGAGGGCCAGGGCGAGCCGGGGGAAGGCGTCCAGGAGCCGCACCTGGGCGCCGCGCCAGCGCGGCAGGCTGACCACCGGCCGGGGCCGGCGGGCCAGCCGGACGGCCCGTGCGGCCACCCGCTCCGGCGTGAGCAGCGAGCCGGTGAAGGACGCCAGCGCCCCCGGGTCGTCCAGCTTGTCGTGCAGCATCGGCGTCCAGATCCCGTCCGGGCACAGGCACGACACGTGTACGCCCCGGACGCCCGCCATCCGCAGGTCGCTCGCCGTGCCGAGGCTGAACGCGAGCAGAGCGTGCTTGCTGGCCGCGTACACCGTCTCGCCCGGCGCGGCGATCAGCCCGGCCAGCGAGACGACGTTGAGCACGTGGCCGTGGCCCTGCTCGCGCATCACCGCGACGGCGGCGAGCGTGCCGTTCATCGCGCCGAGCGCGTTCACCTCGACCACGGCGCGGCGGGTCCGGGCGTCGTGGCCCCAGGACGGGCCGGTGACCAGGATGCCGGCGTTGTTCACCCAGAGCCCGAGGCCGCCGGGCGCGGCCGCCGCCTCGGCGGCGACCTCCGCGCAGGCGGACTCGTCGCGTACGTCGAGGGGGCGGGACCAGCCACCCAGCGACGCGGCGGCGGCCGACGCGGCCCTGGCGTCGGTGTCGGTGAGCAGCACGTTCCAGCCGTCGGCGTGCAGCGCGGCGGCGATGGCCCGCCCCAGCCCGCCGGCCGCTCCGGTCACCACTGCGGCACCGCGTCCCGAGCTCGTCATCGGCGCACGGTAACCGCAACCGGCGGCCCGGGGCCAGAGGCGTCAGGCGGTGGGCGGCTCCAGCGGCTGCGGGCGGTTCTCCCACTTGGTCGACAGGGCGATGCTGGTGCGGGTGGACGCCACACCCGCCGTCCGGTTCAGCCGGACGATCAACTGCTCCAGCTCGGCGATCGTGCCGACCCGCGCCTTCAGCAGGAAGGACTCGACGCCGGCCATGAAGTAGCAGGACTCGATCTCGGGGATGCGGCGGAACGACTCCAGCACGTCGTCGGTGTCCGCGTCGGAGTCCTCGATGATGCCGATGAGCGCTGTCACGCCGAGCCCGATCGACTCCGGCTCGACCTCGGCCCGGTACGCCCGGATCACGCCGCTGGACTCCAGCTTGCCGACCCGCTCGTGCACGGCCGGGGCGGAGAGGCCGACCTGACGGGCCAGCTCGGCGTACGACAGACGGGCGTTGCCCCGCAACAGCTCCACGAGGCTCAGGTCGATCGTGTCCACGGAGAGTGACCCTATCCGTTCGGCGACCATGGAACACTGCCGGTACCCGTGGATCAACCCCTCACAAACGTACGATCACGGGGGTTCTCCACCGGTACCATTTCCTATCCTTCCCAGTGTGTGCGTTTTTCGCGTTTGGCGGACACGTCCGGTAGCCGGTGCTGTAATTGCCATACGTCCCTCATGACGGCTCTGGGCTCGCACCGGCCGGGGGCAGTGTGTTCAGCCGGGGGCTTCGTCGACGCGAGGAGGGGGCTGTGGACACTGGAGATCGCCTGCTGACACCGGGTGAGGTCGCTGCGCTGTTTCGGGTGGACCCGAAGACCGTGACCAGATGGGCAGCGGCCGGCCGGATCGGCAGTATCCGGACTCCAGGAGGGCACCGCCGGTTTCGGGAATCCGAGGTGCGGGCCCTGCTCGAGGGGGAGGGCATGCTGGACGAGGCGGAGGACATGGGCAAGGCCCGCAACATGGGCCCGGCCGCTTCCACCGGCCCCGGACCGGCGAACGCCGGCATGTACTGAACGTGCGGGGCGCGGTCCGGCCGAGGGCCGCGCCCCGCACGTCGGCAACCGGGCCGATCAGTCCGGATCCGCCTCCCGGCGACCGGCGGCCAGTTCGCCGGACCACCGCCGGAACAGCGTGTGCTCGACACCGAGCGCGTCGAGCACCTTCCCGGCCACGAAGTCCACGAGCTGCCCGGCGGACGCCGCCGCGCCTGCGCCGTAGAAGCCCGGACTGGCCGGCAGCACCACCGCGCCGGCGTCGTGCAGCGCGATGAGATGTTCCAGGTGACTGCGGGTCACCGGCGTCTCCCGGGGCACCACGACGACCGGGCGGCGTTCCTTGAGGTTCACCTCGGCGGCGCGCTGGAGCAGATCCTTCGACAGCCCGATGGCGATGCCCGCGCACGCGGCGGTGCTCGCCGGCACCACCGCCATGCCGCGTACCGGGTAGGAGCCGCTGCTCGGGCCGGCGGCCAGGTCACCGGCGGGCCAGTGCCGCAGGTCCGCGCCGGTGAGGTCGCGGTCGAGCCAGGCGGCCAGGTCCTCGGCCCAGTGCGCGTCCCGGAAGGGCCGGCCGGTCTCGTCCAGCACTGTCAGCCGGGCCGCCCGGGAGACGATCAGGTCCACGGACTGGCCGGCGTCGAGCAGGCCCCGGACGACAGCCGCCGCGTACGGCGTCCCGGACGCGCCGGAGACACCCACCACCCATGGTTCGCGCATGCCCCCAAGCGTGCCTGGTCGCCGGGGACGGCGGGCGGCGACCCCCGTTCGGTCGGTCCGCCCGGGATGTCCAGAGGGTTCACGGAACTTCCCGCGACGTGAAATTCTTCGATCGGCGATCCACTTCCACGGAGGGGCCGGTGATGACGGCGGCGGTGCTGCGGGCGCTCCGTTCCGACTGCCCCATCCCGCCCCGCCTCTCCCCGTACGCCGACGACGTGCAGGGCTGGCTGGTGGAGCAGGTCGACCGGCTCGGCCTGCCGGCTGACCCGGCCACCCGGCGACGGCTGGCGCGGGCCGGCTTCGCCCGGTACGCCGGCCGCCTCTACCCGGACGCCACCGAGCCCGACCTGCGGGTGCTGACCGCGTTGTTCACCTGGTTCTTCCTCGTCGACGACGCCTGCGACGGGCGGGACGGGCTGACCCCGCCGCAGATCCGGGCGTTGCGTGACGGCGCGCTCGCGTTGCTGCGCGAGGGTCCACGCGCCCGCCATCCGGGCTTCTCCGGCCCGCTGCGCCGTCTGCTGGTGCAGGCGTGGCGCGAGCCGCGCCGCCGGATGCCGGCCCGGTGGCGGCTGCGCTTCGCCGACGCGGTCGCCGACCACCTCGACGGGGTGTACCGGGAGGCCACCGCCACCACGTCCGGCCGCCCACCGGGCATCGCCGAGTACGTGCGGCTGCGCCGGGCCACGTCGGCGGCGTACGTGTCGTACCCGCTGATCGAGTTCGCGTCCGGGCGTCCGCTGCCCGACGCGGTCTACCACCATCCGGCGCTGCGGCGGCTCGCCGGCCTCGCCAACGACCTGCTCTCCTGGTTCAACGACGTCGCCTCGCTGGAGCGCGACCGGGCCACCGGCGGCGGGCACAACCTGGTGCTGGCGACGGCCGCCGAGCGGGGCGTGCCGGTGCCGGCGGCGGTCGACCTGGTCGCCGCGCACTGGCGTGCCGAGATGGACCGGTTCGCGGCGCTCCTGGCGGCGGCGCCGTCGTTCGGTCCGACGCTCGACGACGCGGTCGCCATCCACCTCGACGGCCTGGCCGCCGCCGTGCGCGGCACAGTCGACTGGACGCTGGAGAGCGCCCGCTATCCGGTCGCCGCGGCGTCCTGACCGGGGTGCGGCGGCCCGGTCGTCGCCGTTACGGCCGCAGGCCGAGCCGGATCACCAGGTCGAGCAGCGCGAGGACGAACAACGCGATGCCGACGAATCCGTTGGCGGTGAAGAACGCCCGGTTGACCTTGCTCAGGTCGGTGGGGCTGACCACCATGTGCTGGTAGGTGAAGGCGACAGCGGTGAGCGCCAGCCCGATCCACCACAGCCAGCCGAAGCCGACCCACGCGCCGAACCAGATGAACAGCGCGAACGTCACCACGTGCGCGACCGTGGAGGCGTGCAGCGCGAAGCGCAGCCCGTACCGGGCGGGGACGCTGTGCACCCCGATCTCGCGGTCCACGTCGGCGTCCTGGCAGGCGTAGATCAGGTCGAAGCCGCCGATCCAGAGCCCGACCGCGGCACCGAGCAGCCAGGCCGGGCCGGAGCCGTCGAGCGTGCCGGTGACCGCCAGCCAGGCGCCGACCGGGCCGACCGCCTGGGCCACCCCGAGGATGGCGTGCGGCCAGTTCGTGAACCGCTTGCCGTACGGGTAGACCACGAGCGGCACCACGGCGAGCGGCGCGAGCACCAGGCAGAGCGGGTTGAGCAGGGCGGCGGCGGCCAGGAACACCACGAGCGCGACGGCCGCGCCGGTCCAGGCCGTCCGCACGCTCACCGCGCCGGTGACCAGTTCCCGGTTCGCGGTACGCGGGTTCCGCGCGTCGATCCGCCGGTCGAGGATCCGGTTCGCGGCCATGGCGAACGTCCGCGCGCCGACCATCGCCACGGTGATCAGCAGCAGGTCGAGCCAGCGCACCCGGCCGCCGTCGAGCTGCATGGCGGTCAGCGCCGACAGGTACGCGAACGGCAGCGCGAAGACCGAGTGCTCGATGGCGACGAGCTTGAGGAAGGACGAGACCCGGCCGGGCCGTTCCTGTACTGCCGCCGTCATCAGATCCCGTATTCCTTCCAGCGCTTCTCGACGAGCGAGACCACCTCGGGCGACATGCGCATCTCCTCCGGCCAGCCCCGGCTGTAGCCCTCCTCGGGCAGCTTGCGGGTCGCGTCGATGCCCGCCTTGCCACCCCAGAACTGCTGGTACGAGGCGTGGTCGAGGTGGTCCACCGGCCCTTCGGTGACCATCAGGTCACGGGCGTAGTCGACGTTGCCGAAGGCGCGGAACGCGACCTCGTTGTAGTCGTGCACGTCGCAGTCCTCGTCGACGATCACGATCAGCTTGGTCAGCGACATCATGTGCGCGCCCCAGATCGCGTTCATGACCTTCTGCGCGTGCTTCGGGTAGCGCTTGCGGATCGACACGATCGCGCAGTTGTGGAACACCCCGGCGGCGGGCAGGTCGTAGTCGACGATGTCCGGGATCAGGAAGCGCAGCAGCGGCGCGAAGATCCGCTCGGTGGCCTTGCCGAGGCCGTGGTCCTCCTGCGGCGGCTGGGACGTGACGATCGAGTGGTAGACCGGGTCGCGCTGCATGGTCATGCACTCGATGTGCATGACCGGGAACGGCTCGACCGGCGTGTAGAAGCCGGTGTGGTCGCCGAACGGCCCCTCGGGCAGCCGCTCGCCCGGCTCGATGTAGCCCTCCAGCACGATCTGCGCGTGCGCCGGCACCTGCAACGGGACGGTCAGGCAGTCCACCATCTCGACCCGCTCACCGGCGAGGAACCCGGCGAACAGGTACTCGTCGATGTCGGCCGGTAGCGGCGCGCTGGCCGAGTACGCCACCACCGGGTCCGCGCCGATCGCGATCGCCACCGGCAGCCGCTGGCCGAGCCGCTCGGCGACCGCGTGGTGCGCGGTGGAGTTCTTGTGGATCTGCCAGTGCATGCCGATCGTGTTGTGGCTGTGCTGCTGGAGCCGGTAGAGCCCGAGGTTGCGCTTGCCGGTCTCCGGGTGCTTGGTGTGGGTCAGCCCGAAGTTGTGGAAGATCCCGCCGTCACCGGGCCACACCTGCAACCCGGGCAGCCGGTTCAGGTCGACGTCGTCGCCGCGGTAGACGACCTGCTGGCAGGGGGCGGTCTTGACCTTCTTCGGCGGCATCGACTTGAGCTGCATGACCTTACCCAGGCCGCCCATCATCCCGGAGAAGCCCTGCGGCAGCTCCGGCTTGAGCATGTCGCCGATCCGCTCGCCGATCTCGTCGAGGTGCTCCACCCCGAGCGCCATCGCCATCCGCTTCTCGGTGCCGAACAGGTTGATCGCCACCGGCATCTCGCCCCGGGTGGGGCGCTCGAACAGCAGCGCCGGCCCGCCGGCCCGGACGGTGCGGGTGACGATCTCGCTGATCTCCAGCGTGGGGTCGACCGGCGCGCTCACCCGCCGCAGCTCGCCCGCACGCTCCAGCGCCGCGAGGAAATCCTTGAGATCGGTGTACGGGAAGCGAGCCGCCATATCCCCATCCTCCCGCACCCCGTTCCTCGGGCCGGGCGCGCCCCCGGTCAACAGGGGGCGGGAGTCCAGGCGTACGCGGCCAGTGACGCGTCGAGCGGCGCGTCGGTGAGCCGGTTGGCGAACGTGGAGATCGTGTACGTGCCGACGCCGAGCACCACGTCCAGCGCGTGCCGGGGCTGCCATCCGGCGGCGAGCAGCGCGTCCAGGTCGGCGTCGGGGACCGCGCCCCGCTGGTCGAGCACGGCCACGGTGAACCGGCGCAGCGCCTCCAGCCGGGAGTCGGGCAGCGTCGCACCGGTCCGCAGCGCCTCGATCAGCTCGGGCGCGGCGGCGTGCCGGACGAGCGCGGCGGTGTGCATGGCCACGCAGAGGTGGCAGCCGTTGCGGGTGGCGACGGTCAGCACGACCACCTCCCGGGCGACCGGGTCGAGGTCGGTGGCCTCGAACGCGGCGTTGGCGGCGAGGAAGCCCTTGAGCAGCTCGGGCGAGCCGGCCATCAAGCCGACGGCGGCGGGCAGGTGACCCAGTGTGCGGCGCACCCCGGCCATGACCGGGCGGGCGGCGGCGGGCGCGGTGTCCGGCTCGTACGCGGTGAAGCGGGACATGACAGTGCCCCTCTCGTAAGATGGTCAACGTGGTTGACGAAATAGTAAACCTGGTTGTCGAACATGGCAACGCCTGACCGCCCCGGCTTCGCGCTTCCGCTACTCCTGCTCGCCGGCTTCCGCACGCTCGTCGACGACCTGCACGCCGAGCTGGCCCACCAGGGGCACCCCGAGCTGCGCCCGGCCCACGGCTTCGTCCTCCAGGCCGTCGGCCCGGCCGGCACCACCGCCTCCGACCTCGGGCAACGCCTCGGCGTCTCCAAGCAGGCCGCGGGCAAGACGGTGGACCGGCTGGTCGCGCTCGGCTACCTGGAACGCGTGGACGACCCCGCCGACGCCCGCCGCAAGCTGGTCCGGATGACCGCGAAGGGCCGCGACGGCCTGCACCGCTCGGCAGTCGTCTTCGACGAGTTACGGGACCGCTGGGCGGCGACGCTCGGCGCGGACCGGGTCGACGCCATCGAGGACGACCTGCGCCGGATGGTTCCCGCCGACGTGTTCCGCCTCGACGTCCCCGGCTGGTTCGGCGGATGAATTCGTCACTGACAGCTTCGCCGTCGGCGGTTCATCATCGGCGGATGGACGACGCATACGTCATGGGCGACCCGGACGGCCTCAGCCCGCTCCGAGCAGAGATCCGCGACGCGGTGGCGCGCGAGCTGCACGCCCAGTTCGCGCTCCGGGCCGACCGCCTCGAACTGGCCGACCTGCCGGAGGTGGCCTACCAGGTCACGCGCCGGGTGGACGAGGTGCTGAGCGCACGCCCGGCCGCTACACCCCGGCGTACGAGTGCAGACCGGTGAAGAAGAAGTTCACGCCGAACAGGTTCATCATCACGGTCAGGAAGCCCACGACGGCGATCCAGGTGGCCACGTTGCGCTTCACGCTCGGCGTGGCCCGCGCGTGCAGGTAGCCCGCGTACACCACCCAGGAGATGAACGCCCAGGTCTCCTTCGGGTCCCAGGCCCAGGGGCGGCCCCAGGCCGCCTCGGCCCAGATCGCTCCCGCGATCACCGCGAAGGTGAAGATCGGGAACGAGAAGGCGTGCAGCATGAAGGTCAGCCGCTCCAGCCCGGCCGCCTCCGGGAGGCGGCGGGCCAGGGTGTACGGGAAGCTGCGCCGCCCCTGCTCCCAGCCGGACCGCATCAGGTACGCGGCGGCGGGCACCACACCCAGCAGGAAGATGCCCGAGGCGAAGATGATCGTCGAGACGTGGATGATGAACCACCACGACTGCAGCGCCGGCATCAGCGGCTCGATCGGCACGTAGAGCTTCAGCTCGGCGAACGCCAGCAGCAGCACCATGACCAGCGTCAGGAACAGCCCGAGCCGGCGCAGCCACGGCTGCTTCCAGAGCACCACGAGCCAGGCCGCCACCCCGATCCAGGTGCCGGTCAGCACGAACTCGTACATGTTGCCCCAGGGCATCCGGTCCGCGGCGAGGCCCCGGGTGACCACGGCGCCCAGGTGCACGGCGGCGGCGAGCACGGTGAGCCAGGCGGCGATCCGGCCGGCCAGCACGGCCCGCGCGCCGGTGCGGTCCGGGTGCGGCGGCGTCGCCGCGACGGCCGGCTCGTCGATCGTGCCGCCGGCTCCGCCGACGCCCGCGCCGACCAGCTCCCGCGCCGGCGCGGCCGCGGGCACCTTCCGCGCGTTGCCCAGCGCGAACTCCACGGCGTGGCTGATCATCGCGATCAGGTACGCCAGGATCGCGAACGCGACCAGCTGGTCGGAGAGTGCGGACATCAGTCGTCTCCTTCTCGCGCCCGCCGCGCGTCCGGCGCGTCGCCGCTCACGGCGGCGACGAGCTGCGCGAACTCGTCGGCGAACCCAGGGTGCTCGGTGCGCGGCAGCCCACCGGCCTCCACCAAACTACTACCGCTCGTCGGAGATCCGCCCTCGGGGGGCGAAACCCGGAACCAGACCCGGCGCCGCCGGGCGAACAGCGAGCCCATCAGGCCCAGCAGCAGCGTGCCGCTCGCCACCAGCAGCAACGTCTGCCCGGGCGCCTCACGGACCGAGATCGTGATGTACGGCTTGGTGCCGACGAACTCCAGCGTGCTGCCGTCGTCGAGGGTCCACTTCTCCCCCGGCCGCAGCAGCTTGGTGCCGATCTCCTTGAGCTTGCCGTCGTCGATCTGCCGCCGGTCCAGCGCGTAGACCGAGCCGGGGATGCCCGCGTCCAGCCCGAGGTTGCCCCGGTACGCGGTCAGGTTCACCGCCGGGTTCCGCTCGGCCGGGTACTGCGACGAAACGTACGGCGCGCTCTCCGGCGCGGTCGGCAGGTAGAGCCCGTCGAAGGCGATCTGCTGGTCCGGGGCACGCGCGCCGGTCTTCGGGTCGACGTTGGCGTCCGGGAAGATCGCCACGCCCTCCTCGGTCGCGTTGGAGTCGCCGGTACGCAGGAACGGCGCCTCGCTGGTCTGGCTGCGGCCGTACTTGTCGGTGTACTTCAGCAGCGGCGCGTAGCCGTTGCCGAGCAGGTAGACGTTCGCCGAGCCGAGCCGCAGCGGCGAGTTGACCGAGAAGCCGGCGGTCCGTTCCGCGCCGCCCGGCTCGTCCACGGTCACCGTGGCCCAGTAGCGGGACGCCAGCCCGGACGGCAGGTAGTCGGCCTCGAACTTCTCCAGCGTCAGGCAGAACGGCGGCAGGTCGGAGCTGTCCACGCGCGGGCCGAGCGACGCCTCGGCGTACTGCTGGCGGGTGTTGCAGAACGCGTTGTCCTCGCCCGCCACCAGGATGCGGTTGCCGTGCCAGCCGTACCAGGAACCGAGCGCCACCCCGAGCAGGACGGCGACCAGCGACACGTGGAAGAGCAGGTTGCCGGTCTCCTTGAGGTAGCCCTTCTCGGCGGAGACCTCGTTGCCGCGCACCGTGACCCGCCACCGGCGGCGACGCAGCACCGCCGCGATCGCCTCGGGGTCGGCGGCGGCCGGGGTCTCCAGCACCGCGTGCTGCGGCAGCCGGTCGAACCGTCTCGGCGCGGCCGGTGGCCTCATCCGCAGCGCGCGGACGTGGTCGCGGGCGCGGGGCAGGATGCAGCCGATCAGCGAGGTGAACAGCAGCAGGTAGATCGCGGAGAACCAGACCGAGCCGAAGACCTCGAACGCGCCGATCTGGTTCAGCCGGGGCGCGAGGTCGGGGTGGTCGACGAACCACTGGTTGACGCGTTCCGGGTTGACACCGCGCTGGGGCAGCACCGAGCCGGGGATGGCCGCGATGGCGAGCAGGAACAACAGGATCAGCGCGGTACGCATGCTGGTGAGCTGCCGCCACGAGTTGCGCAGCAGGGCCAGCACCGGGTTGACCCGCCGCCGGGGCGCCTGCGCCGGTGGGGTCGACGGCCGGTCGTCGACTGTCGTCATCAGATGCTCACCTCGCCCACGCCCACGTTCGTCTGCAACCAGATCACCACGTTCACCCAGCCGCCGGTGATCAGCGCCAGGCCGATCGCGATCAGCAGCGCGCCGCCGATCCGGGTGACCCAGCGGCTGTTGCGCCGGACGGCGCGGAACACCCCGAGCAGGCGCTGGAAGCCCAGCCCGAAGACGACGAACGGTATCCCCAGCCCGAGGCAGTACGCCACGGCGAGCAGCACGGCCCGGTCGGTCCCGCCCTCGGTGGCCGCCATGCCGAGCACCGCGCCGAGCGTCGGGCCGGTGCAGGGCAGCCAGCTGAGCGCGAAGACCGCGCCGAGCACCGGTGCGCCGAGCAGCCCGGCGGCGGGCAGCCAGCGGATGCGGAACTCCCGCTGCATGCCGGGGATCACACCGAGGTAGCCGAGGCCGAGCACCACCACGAGCGCGCCGATGACGATCTCCAGCGTGCGCTCGTACCGGAAGAAGAGCTTGCCGACGCCGGAGAAGAGGATCGCGGTGGCGACGAACACGACTGTGAAGCCGGCGATGAACAGCAGCGTGCCGGCGAGCACCCGGCCCTTGACGGCGGCGGTGGTCCGGGCCTGCGTCCGTTCCACCACACCGACGCCGCCCCCGCTCGGCGGTGGGTCCTGCGGCGGCGGGGCGCCCGGACGGCGGCCCTCCAGGTCGGTGCCGGCCAGGCCGGTCACGTACGACAGGTAGCCGGGCATGAGTGGGAGCACGCACGGGGACAGGAAGCTGACCAGTCCGGCCAGGGCGGCCGCGCCGACCGCGAGCAGCAGCGGGCCGGACTCGGCGAGCTGGCGGAACGTCTCGCCCATCAGCGGGAGCCGTTCGGCGGCGGCGACTCGGCGGCGATCTCCTCGACGATCGGCCGCAGCTCGTCGCGGGTGACAGCCCGGCGGATCACCACGGCGATCCGGCCCTCGCGGTCCAGCACGACGGTGGCCGGGGTGGTGTTCGGCGGGATGTCGAAGTTCAGCGCCTGCCGGCTGGCCGGGTCGAAGATGCTCGGGTATGTGACCCGGCCCTCCTCGAAGGCGATCGCCTTGTCCTTGCTGTCCTGCACGTTGATGCCGAGGAACGTCACGCCGGAGCCCTTGGTGGCCTGGTATGTGGCCTCCAGGTCGTCCGCCTCGGCCCGGCAGGGCGCGCACCAGGAGCCCCAGAAGTTGACCACGACGACCTGCCCGCGGTCGCGGGAGATGTCGTAGCCGCCACCGGTGAGCAGTTCGCCGCTCACCTTCGGCGTCTTGGAGCGCTGGTCGGGGGCACAGGTGACGGTCGAGCCGTCGGCCGCGCACCGGCTCTCCTGGCTGCCGGAGGAACAGCCGACCAGCGCCGTACCGGCGGTCACGGCGGCGAGCAGGGCGGCGGCGAGCCTCCGGGTGAGCATCAGGCCCCCTTGGCCGTCCGGGCGGTCGGCGAGATCGAGACGAGGTGGGCCGCCGGCTCGGAGTACCCGATGCCGGCGATCTTGGCACCGTCGAAGTGGAACGAGGTGAGGCTGGCCAGGCCGCACTGGCGGCGGCGCGGGTCGTGCCAGAGGCGCTTGCGCTCGACGTGCCGGCGCAGCGTCCAGATCGGGAGCTGGTGCGACACGAGCACCGCCTCCCGCCCCTCGGCGGCGACCCGGGCGGCGTGCAGCGCGGCGAACATGCGCTCGGCGATGGCCCGGTACGCCTCGCCCCAGGACGGGGTCACCGGGTCGCGCAGCACCCACCAGTTGCGCGGGTCGCGGAACGAGCCGTCACCCGGCGAGACCTTCTTGCCCTCGAACCAGTTCGCGCTCTCGATCAGCCGCTCGTCGACGCCGACGGAGAGGCCGAACTGCGCCGCGATCGGCTCGGCGGTCTGCTGGGCGCGCTCCAGCGGGCTGGCCACCACGTGCACCACGGTCCGGTCGGCGAGCGCCTGCGCCGCCGCCTTGGCCATCTGCACGCCCAGCTCGGAGAGGCGGAACCCGGGCAGGCGGCCGTAGAGGATGCCGTCCGGGTTGTGCACCTCACCGTGCCGCAGCACGTGCACCACGGTCTCCGCCATTTGGTTACCCCCCGTGTCCTGCCGCTGCCGCCGCCCGCGCCGCCACCGGAAGGGCGGCGGCGATCTGCTCCCACGCGGCGTCGTCGACCGCGGTCGAGACGAACCACGACTCGAACGCGCTCGGCGGCAGGTAGACGCCACCGGCGAGCATCGCGTGGAAGAACGCCTTGAACGCCGGCACCACCTGGGTGCGGGCGCTGTCGTAGTCGTGCACGTCCGCGTCGGTGAAGAAGACCGAGAACATGTTGCCCGCGGTGGAGAGGCGGTGCGGCACGCCGGCCGCGGACAGTGCCTCGGTGGTGAGCTTGCCCAGCGCGGCGGCCGTCTCGTCGAGCCGCCGGTAGAGCGCGTCGTCGGCCAGCCGCAGCGTGGCCAGCCCGGCCGCGCAGGCCAGCGGGTTACCGGACAGCGTGCCGGCCTGGTAGACCGGGCCGACCGGGGCGAGTTTCGCCATGATCTCCGCGCGCCCGCCGAACGCCGCGGCCGGCAGGCCGCCGCCCATGACCTTCCCGTACGTCCACAGGTCCGCGTCCGACGGGTCGAGGCCGTGCCATCCGGCGCGGGACACCCGGAACCCGGTCATCACCTCGTCGACGATGAGCAGCGCGCCGTTCGCGTGCGCGATCCGGGCCAGCTCGGAGTTGAAGCCGTCGCGCGGGGCGATCACGCCCATGTTGCCGGCGGCGGCCTCGGTGATGATCGCGGCGATGTGCGGCCCCTCGGCGGCGAACGCCTCCTCGACCGCGCGCAGGTCGTTGTACGGCAGCACGATGGTGTCGCCGGCCGCCGCGCCGGTCACGCCGGGCGAGTCGGGCAGGCCGAACGTGGCCACGCCGGAGCCGGCGGCGGCGAGCAGCGCGTCCGAGTGGCCGTGGTAGCAGCCGGAGAACTTGATGATCTTGGAGCGGCCGGTGAAGCCGCGAGCCAGCCGGATCGCCGACATGGTCGCCTCGGTGCCGGAGTTGACCAGGCGCACCTGCTCCACCGGCGTCCGCGCGACGATCTCGTCGGCCAGGTCGACCTCACCCGGCGTCGGCGTGCCGAAGCTGGTGCCGAGCGCCGCCGCCTCACGCAGCGCCTCCACCACGGCCGGGTGCGCGTGGCCGAGGATCAGCGGACCCCAGGAGCAGACCAGGTCGACGTAGCGACGACCGTCGGCGTCGAAGAGCCACGGACCCTCCCCCCGGACCATGAAGCGCGGGGTGCCGCCGACGGCACGGAACGCGCGCACGGGAGAGTTGACCCCGCCGGGCACGACGGCCTTGGCGCGGTCGAACAGGGCCTCGGAGGCCGGGGCGTCGGCCGGGTAGCGGCCGGATCCGGCGGAATGCGTCTCGGTCACGATGGGGCCATTGTGTCAGCGCCGGAGTGCTGCCTGGCAGGCACCCCGCGACGGGGGTTACCAGGCTCACCCGCCTGAGCGGCGCGGCGGGCCGACAGCGATCCGCTCGACAGGCCCGCTGGTCGAGATCGCGATAGGCTGACCGGGTGGATCGTGCCGAACTGTCCATCACCGTACACCGGACGGGTGACGAAGCAGTGCTTCGCCTGGCCGGTGAGATCGACATGCTCACGGCCGCCCAGCTCTCGACGGTGGTCAACGAGGTGCTGGCGGATCCGCCCCCGCGCATCGTGCTCGACCTGGCCGGGGTCACGTTCTGCGACTCGCAGGGCCTCGGCACGCTCGTGGTGCTCAGCCGCAAGGCCAGTCACACCCAGTGCCTGCTGATCCTCACCAACGTCGGTGACTTCCTGATCCGCGTACTGGACATCACCGGCCTCCGCAGCGCCCTGATGATCCGCAACGGAGCCACCCCGTAGCCCTCGGGGTTCTCCCCGCGATCTTGCACTTGCGGCCCTCAACCGGGGTGATTTGCCCCTTTCGCCGGGGCCGCAAGTGCAAGATCGACGCCTTCAGAGGACAGGGATGTCGCGGCGGCGGAAGGTGAGCAGGCCTGCTGTGGCCAGCGTCACCGCCAGGGCCGTCAGCACGTACAGCGGGGTGGGGGTCCAGGCGTCTCGCAGCACCTGCGGGGTGTGCGTGAACGGGGACACGTCCAGCAGCCACTGGTCCAGCTCCAGCACCGCGCCGAGCTGACCGAGCAGCACGCAGACCGCCAGCACCACCCACGCGGCCGACGCGAGCCGGGGCAACAGGCCGTAGAGCAGCACGGCGAGCCCGGCCAGCACCCACGCGGCAGGCACCTGGGCCAGGCCGGCGGCGAGCATCCGGCCCAGCTGGCGGGGCACGTCGCCGGTGCTCAGGCCGTACGTCAGGCCGGTCGTCAGCCCGGTCACCGCAAGCACGACGATCGGGCCGAGCAGCGCGAACGCCACGTGCGAGAGCAGCCAGGTCGAGCGCCGCGTACCGGTGGCGAGCACCGGCTCCGCGTGCCCGGCGGACTCCTCCGCGCGCATCCGCAGCGCGGCCTGGATGCCGTACCCGGCGGCGGCCAGCCCGGCCAGGCTCAGCGTGACCCCCAGGTACGCGTCGGCCATCCCGGACGCCCCGCCGAGCCGGGCCACGATCTCCTCCATCCGCGGGCTCCCCTCGACCGACCGGCCGGCCGCCTCGGCCGCGCCCCCGAGGATCAGCCCGAGCAGACCGAACCCGACCGACCACCAGAGGATCTGCCCCCGGTGCAGCCGCCAGGCCAGCCCGAACGGACCGGACAGGGTGCCGCCCGCAGTGGCCGGGCCGAACCGGGGCGGCAGCACGCCGGCGCCCAGGTCGCGGCGGACCGAGATGGGGTACGCGAGCGCGGCGAGCAGCACCGTCGCCGCCAGCGGCAGCAGCAGCACCCACCACCGCTCCCCCTCGTACGGCCGGACTCGGGCGCCCCAGCCCAGCGGGGACAGCCAGCTCGGCCAGTCGTTGCCGGCGGTGTCCCCGGCCAGGCGCAGGCCGAACGCGGCGCCGAGACCGGCGAGGCCGATGCCCCGTGCTCCGCCCGCGGTCTCGGTGAGCTGGGCGGCCAGGCCGCCGAGCGTCGCGAAGACCACGCCGGTCAGCACGGTGACCAGCCCGTACGCGACCGAGCCGCCGACCGGCAGCCCGGTCGACACCAGCCCGGCGGCGGTGAGCAGCCCGAGCACCACGTCTGCCGCGTACGTGACGAGCAGCGCGGCGGTCAGCCCGGCGTGCCGCCCGAGCACGCTGCCACCGAGTAGTTCCCGCCGCCCGGCCTCCTCCTCGGTGCGGGTGTGCCGGATGACGGTGAGCAGGCTCGCCAGCGCGACGATGAGCAGTAGGAAGCCGCTGCGCTGGGCGGTCAGCCCGCCGACGCTGTCGCCGTACGCCGGGCCGAGCAGCGCGACGATCGACGGGTTGCGGGCGGTGCCCTCCAGGTACGCGGCCCGCTCGGCGGCGGTCGGGAACAGCTCGAAGAAGCTGGCCGCGTACGTCATCGGCAGCACCGCGAGGACCAGCACCCACAGCGGCAGCAGGAGGCGGTCCCGGCGCAGGGTCAGCCGGACCAGGTGGCGCGTGCCGGTGAGCGCACTCATGACCGGTCCGCCGTCTCGTAGTGCCGCAGGAACAGTTCCTCAAGCGTGGGCGGCGTGCTGACCAGGCTGCGTACGCCGAGTTCGGTGAGCCGGCGCAGCGCGGCGTCGAGCGACGCGGTGTCCACGTCGAAGCGGACCCGCTGCCCGTCCACCCGCAGGTCGTGCACGCCGGGCAGGTCGGCCAGGCCGTCCAGCGGCGCGGTGACCTCGGCGTCGATCGCGGTGCGGTGCAGGTGGCGCAGGTCGCCGAGGGTGCCGGACTCCACCGTCCGGCCGGCGCGGATGATCGTCACCCGGTCGCAGAGCGCCTCCACCTCGGCCAGGATGTGGCTGGACAGCAGCACTGTGCGCCCGTCCTGCCGGGCCCGGCGGACCCAGTGCTGGAAGACCTCCTCCATCAGCGGGTCGAGCCCGGAGGTCGGCTCGTCGAGGATGAGCAGCTCGACGTCGGAGGCGAGCGCGGCGACCAGGCCGACCTTCTGGCGGTTGCCCTTGGAGTAGGTGCGCCCCTTCTTGCGCGGGTCCAGCTCGAACGACTCCAGCAGCTCGGCGCGGCGCTTCGGGTCGAGGCCGCCGCGCAGCCGGCCGAGCAGGTCGATGACCTCGCCGCCGCTGAGGTTGGGCCAGAGCGTGACGTCTCCGGGCACGTACGCGAGACGGCGGTGCAGCGCCACCGCGTCCCGCCAGGGGTCGCCGCCCAGCAGTCGGACGGCCCCCGCGTCCGCCCGCAGCAGACCGAGCAGCACCCGGATGGTGGTCGACTTGCCGGAGCCGTTCGGGCCCAGGAAGCCGTGCACCTCACCGGTGCGGACGGTGAGGTCGAGCCCGTCGAGGGCCCGGGTGCGGCCGAAGTTCTTCACCAGGCCGGACACATCGATTGCCGTTTCCATATTTCAGAAGCTACGCTTGTTTCACAAACTTGTGAAGACTGTAGGGTCACGGGGTGAGCGTCGAGGAGCCGACCATGAACGTGCCGCCCCACCACGACGAGGAAGAGGTCCACCTCTTCATCGAGCGGATGGCGATGGCCTTCGCCGACGTGGGCTTCCCCCGGATGGCCGCCCGGGTCCTGTTCACGGTGATGAGCGCCGACGGCCCGCTCACCGCGGGCGAGATCGCCGAGCGGCTCGGCGTCAGCGCGGCGGCCGTCAGCGGCGCGGTGCGCTACCTGACCCAGTTCGCCATGCTGGTCCGCGAGCCGGTCAAGGGCTCCCGGAGCGACCGCTACCGGATGCCCGACAACCCGTGGTACGAGGCGACGATCACCAAGACCACGATCTACAAGAACTTCATCGACATCGCCGCCGGCGGGGTCGACGCGCTGCACGGCCGCAGCACGCCGGCCGGTGAGCGGGTCGCCGAGATGCGCGACTTCTTCCTCTTCGTACAGGAGGAGCTGGAATCGCTCGGCGACCGCTGGCGGGCCCGGCGGGCCGCGACCGGGCACGGCGACCCGGCCGTCGGCTGAACCGTCAGCGGGTGTTGCCCCAGCGCGCCTGCTCCAGCAGTTCCACCGCGCGGTCCCGGGCCGACGGGTCGTCGTCGGCGCGCAGCAGCGCTGTCGCCTCGTCCACCGCGTCGGTCAGGTGCCGCCACTGCAGATCCCGCTCCCGCACCAGGTCCGACTGGGCGGCGAGCTGCCGCGTCTTCACCCACAGGTCGACGAAGACGGTCACCTTGGCCCGCAGCACCCACGGGTCGAACGGCTTGGTCAGGTAGTCGACCGCGCCGGCCGCGTAGCCGCGCAGCGCGAGCTGGGCGTCCTTGTCCGCAGCGGTCAGGAAGATGATCGGTACGTGCCGGGTGCGCTCACGCCGCTTGATGTGGGTGGCGGTCTCGAAGCCGTCCATGTCCGGCATCTGGGCGTCCAGCAGGATCACCGCGAAGTCGTCCACCAGGAGCTGCTTGAGCGCCGCCTCGCCGCTCTCCACCGCGACCGACTGCACCGGGAGACCCTGGAGGATCGCCTCCAGCGCCATCAGGTTCTCCCGCCGGTCGTCCACCAGCAGGGCCTTGGCCGTCTGCGTCACGCGTTCTCCTCGCCTCGGCTCCGGCCGATCCAGGACGCCATCAGTTCGATCAGCTCGTCCAGGTCCACCGGCTTGGTGATGTAGTCGCTGCCGCCGGCGCCGAGCGCCGACTCCCGGTCGCCGGGCATCGCCTTCGCGGTCAGGAACACGACCGGCAGGTCCGCGAACCGGTGGTTGCGGCGGATCTGCGCGGTCGTCTCGTACCCGTCCTGGTCCGGCATCATGGCGTCCATCAGGACGATGTCCACCTCCGGGTGCTCGGCGAGCTGGCGGACTCCGTCCGCCCCGTTGTCCGAGTACAACACGGTCATCCCGTGCAGTTCCAACGCGGACGTCAGCGCGAACACGTTCCGCACGTCGTCGTCGATGATGAGCACGGTCACGCCGTCCAGGCGCCGGGTCGCGGGCGTCTCCTGGGGCTGCGGCAGCTCCATCGGCATGAGCAGCGAAGACGGCAGGCCCGCGCGGCTCGGCGACGGCGGCGCCGGCGCCACCACCGCGTCCGGCGCCAGCACATCGGGTACGAAGAGAGTGAACGTCGAACCCTGACCGGGCGCGGACGAGACGGTGATCGTGCCGCCGAGCAGGCGGGCAAGATCCCGGCTGATGGACAGCCCGAGGCCGGTGCCGCCGTAGCGCCGGCTGGTGGTGCCGTCCGCCTGCTGGAACGCCTCGAAGATCAGCGACAGCTTGTCGTCGGAGACCCCGATCCCGGTGTCTATCACGGTGAACGCGATCACCCGCTGCGCGTTCGTCAGCGCCGGCACGTCGAAGACGGCGTTCTCAGCCGCCGGGCCGATGCGCAGCGTCACCGCGCCGTTGTCGGTGAACTTCACCGCGTTGGACAACAGGTTGCGCAGGATCTGCTGCAACCGCTGGGCGTCGGTGACCAGCGCGGGCGGCAGATCGCTGCTGACCCGTACCTGGAAGTCCAGGCCCTTCTCCTCGGCCTGCGGCGCGAACGCCTGCTCCACGTAGCTCCGGATCTCGGCGAACTGGATCTCGGTGGGCTCCACGTCCATCCGGCCCGCCTCGATCTTGGACAGGTCGAGGATGTCGTCGATCAGCGACAGCAGGTCCGACCCGGCGCCGTGGATGGTCCGGGCGAACTCGATCTGCTTCGCGCTGAGGTTGCGCTCCGGGTTCTCGGCCAGCAGCCGGGCCAGCAGGAGCAGCGAGTTCAGCGGCGTACGCAGCTCGTGGCTCATGTTCGCCAGGAACTCCGACTTGTACGCCGACGCGCGGGTGAGCTGCTGCGCCTTCTCCTCCAGGCCGAGGCGGGCCAGCTCGATCTCCCGGTTCTGCGTCTCGATGTTGGCCTTCTGCTCGGACAGCAGCTTCGCCTTGTCCTCCAGCTCGGCGTTGGTGCGCTGCAACTCGGCCGACTGGTCCTGCATCTCGTGCGCCAGCCGCTGCGACTGCGCCAGCAGCTCCTCCGTACGCCGGTTGGCCTGGATCGTGTTGACCGCGACGCCGATGGTGAGCACCAGCCGCTCCAGGAACGCCAGGTGCAGCTCGGAGAACGTGGCCACGCCGGCGAACTCGATCACGCCGAGCAGCTCGCCCTCGAACTGGACCGGCAGCACCACCAGGTCGGCCGGGGGCGTGTCGGCCAGCCCGGACCGTACGACGAGCCGCCCGTCCGGCTGCGCCTTGACCCGGATCGTCCGGCGGGACAGCGCGGCCTGCCCGACCAGCCCTTCACCCGGGCCGAACGTGACGTCGTGGCCGCGCGCCACGTACCCGTAGGAGGCGGTGAGCCGCAGCCGCATGCTGCCCTCGGAGCTGTCCGCCAGGAAGAACGCGCCGAGCTGCGCGTCCACCAGCGGGGTCACCTCCTGCATGATCATGCGGCAGACCTCGCCCAGGTCGCGCTGACCCTGGAGCAGACCGCCGATGCGGGCCAGGTTCGAGTCCAGCCAGCCCTGCTCGGCGTTCTTCTTGGTCGTCTCCCGGAGGGTGACGATCATCTGGTTGATGTTGTCCTTCAGCTCGGCGACCTCGCCCTGCGCCTTCACGTTGATCCGCTGGGTCAGGTCGCCGCGGGTCACCGACGTGGAGACCTGCGCGATCGCGCGCAACTGTGTCGTCAGGGTGGAGGCGAGCTGGTTGACGTTCTCGGTGAGGTCGCGCCACGTACCGGAGACGCCCTTGACCTGGGCCTGACCACCCAGCTTGCCCTCGGTACCCACCTCACGGGCCACCCGCGTCACCTCGTCGGCGAACGACGAGAGCTGGTCGACCATCGTGTTGACGGTGTTCTTCAGTTCCAGGATCTCGCCCTGCGCGTCCACGGTGATCTTCTGACCGAGGTCGCCGTTCGCCACGGCGGTGGTGACGGAGGCGATGTTCCGGACCTGGCTGGTCAGGTTCGACGCCATCGAGTTCACGTTGTCGGTCAGGTCACGCCACGTACCGGAGACACCCTTGACCTGGGCCTGACCACCCAGCTTGCCCTCGGTACCCACCTCACGGGCCACCCGCGTCACCTCGTCGGCGAACGACGAGAGCTGGTCCACCATCGTGTTGACGGTGGACTTCAGCTCCAGGATCTCGCCCCGGGCGTCCACGGTGATCTTCTGCGACAGGTCACCCTTCGCCACAGCCGTCGACACCTGGGCGATGTTGCGCACCTGCGCGGTCAGGTTCGACGCCATCGAGTTCACGTTGTCGGTCAGGTCGCGCCAGGTGCCGGCGACGCCGCGCACCTGGGCCTGGCCGCCGAGCTTGCCCTCGGTGCCCACCTCGCGCGCCACGCGCGTCACCTCGTCGGCGAACGACGAGAGCTGGTCCACCATCGTGTTGACGGTGGACTTCAGCTCCAGGATCTCGCCCCGGGCGTCCACGGTGATCTTCTGCGACAGATCACCCTTCGCCACGGCCGTGGTGACGGAGGCGATGTTGCGGACCTGGCTGGTCAGGTTCGACGCCATCGAGTTCACGTTGTCGGTGAGATCCCGCCACGTACCGGATACGCCCTTGACCTGGGCCTGACCACCCAGCTTGCCCTCGGTACCCACCTCACGGGCCACCCGCGTCACCTCGTCGGCGAACGACGAGAGCTGGTCCACCATCGTGTTGACGGTGTTCTTCAGCTCCAGGATCTCGCCCTGCGCGTCCACGGTGATCTTCTGACCCAGGTCGCCCTTGGCGACGGCGGTGGAGACCTGGGAGATGTTGCGGACCTGGCTGGTCAGGTTGCCGGCGAGCTGGTTGACGTTCTCGGTGAGGTCGCGCCAGGTGCCGGACACGCCGCGCACCTGCGCCTGGCCGCCCAGCTTGCCCTCGATGCCCACCTCACGGGCCACCCGGGTCACCTCGTCGGCGAACGACGAGAGCTGGTCCACCATCGTGTTCACGGTGTCCTTCAGCTCCAGGATCTCGCCCTGGGCGGCCACCGTGATCTTCTGCGACAGGTCACCCTTCGCCACAGCCGTCGACACCTGGGCGATGTTGCGCACCTGCGCGGTCAGGTTCGACGCCATCGAGTTGACGTTGTCGGTCAGGTCCTTCCAGGTGCCCGCCACGCCCGGCACCTCGGCCTGGCCACCCAGCTTGCCCTCGGTGCCCACCTCACGGGCCACCCGGGTCACCTGCTCGGCGAACAGCCGCAGCGTGTCGGTGAGCGAGTTCATCGTGTCGGCCAGCTCGGCCACCTCGCCGCGCGCCCCGACCGTGATCTTCTGCGACAGGTCGCCCTTCGCGACCGCTGTGGCCACCTGGGAGATCGACCGCACCTGCCCGGTGAGGTTCGACGCCATGGTGTTCACCGAGTCGGTGAGGTCCTTCCAGGTGCCGGCCACCCCGCGCACGTCGGCCTGGCCGCCCAGCTTGCCCTCGGTGCCCACCTCGCGGGCCACCCGGGTCACCTCGTCCGCGAACGAGGAGAGCTGGTCCACCATCGTGTTCACGGTCCGGCCGATGCGCAGGTACTCACCGCGCAGCGGACGACCGTCGATCTCCAGCGCCATGTGCTGGGAGAGGTCGCCGTCGGCCACCGCCACGATGACCCGGGCGATCTCGGTGGTCGGCCGGCCCAGGTCGTCGATGAGCGAGTTGACCGCCCGCTGCCCCTCCGCCCAGGAGCCGTCCAGGCCCTCGTCGTCCAGGCGCTCGGTGAGCCGGCCGTCGCGGCCGACGATCCGGCTGATCCGACGCAGGTCCAGGTGCTGCCGCTCCTGCAACGACACCACGTCGTTGAAAGCGTCGGCGACCTCACCGGGCAGGCCCGCCCGCCGGGGCAGGCGTACCCGCAGGTCACCGTGCGCCACCCGGCGCAACGCGTCGACCAGCTCGCCGAGGAGCACCTCGTGGTCGGACGCGGACGGGTCCGCGGTCAGCGACTGATTCACCGTGGCCATCGTTCCTCGCTCCGCTCGGGCTCGTGCGGTCACACGGGCCATCCCATCATTGTGCCGCGCGATCCGTCGAGGTCACCGCGTGTGATCGCGCGTCACGTGCGGTATCAACCCGGGTGGTGGGTTCGCCGGGACGCTTGGCACCCGGGGTGGGCTCGGTGGAGGATACGAAGGTGTCAGCGGAGGCAGGGCCGGCCAGCGGAGGCGCGGACGAGCGCGTCCGCCGGGTCCGCCTCCCCGCCGACCGCCGCACCCCCGCGGCGGCCCGGGCGCTGGTCCGCACCATGCTGCTCGAAGCGCGGCTGCCCGAACTGCTGAACGAGGCGCTGCTGCTCACCACCGAGCTGACCACCAACGCCGTCGAACACGCGCGTACCGAACTGGACATCGAGGTCGACACCGACCGCGAGGGCCTCACCGTGACCGTCACCGACTTCGCCTCCGGCCCGGTCGACGAGCTGATGGTGGGCGTGCGCAACACCACGTCCGACATCACCGAGGTGGCCACCCGAGGGCGCGGGCTGCTGCTGGTCGACCACTTCTCCAGCCGGTGGGGCACTACCTACCTGCCCACCGGCAAGGGAGTCTGGTTCCGCCTGGACCGGCCCGGCCCCGGTGGGTTCGCCCGGCCGTCGGCCGGCCCGCTGCGGGTCGCCGCACCGGAACGGACCGGCGACGGTACGCCGAGCGCCGCGGCGATGAGCGACCTGATGCAGCTCACTCCCGACGCGTACGCCGACGAGCCGCTGCCCGAGTTCGCCACCGGGCTGCTGACCCGGGTCGCCGAGATGGTGGGCGCCGCCGGTGGCTCGATCCGGCTGGACCGGGGCGACGGCCTCGGCACCCAGGTCTTCGCCCGGTACGGCCGGCCGCCGCGCGAGGGCAACGAACTGCTGCGCGTACCGCTCGCCGTGCACCGCCCGTACGCCGGCGAGCTGGAGCTGGACGCGGCGCCCTCGGCGTACGCCCGGCCGCTCGCCGTACTGGCCGCCGAGCGGCTGTCGCTGCACCTGGAGAACGACCGGCTGCGCCGCGCCGACGTACGTCGCTCCACCTGGCTGACGTTCCTGGCCGAGGCCAGTGAACTGCTCGCCCAGTCGCTCGACGTCGAGCTGACCATGGCGCTCGTCCCGCAGCTCGTGGTGCCCCGGCTCGGCCAGTGGTGCGCCGTGCACACCACCGACGAGTGGGGCCGGCTGCGCCTCGCCGCGTCGAGCCACGCGGACGAGGCGATGCTGCCGCAGCTGCACCGGATCCTCCAGGAGACCGGCCCCGACTCGATCCAGTCCCGGCTGCGCGAGGCGTCCCGCAACGCCGCCCAGGTGCCGCTCGGCGGGCCGATGGAGGGCTTCGCCGTACCGCTGATCGCCCGTGGTCAGCGGCTCGGCACCCTCGCCGTGGGCCGGCACCAGCGGCACCGGCACGACCCGGACGAGGTGTCGGTGCTGGAGGACGTGGCCCGCCGCGCCGCCCTCGCCATCGAGAACGCCCGCATCCACGCCGAGCGCCGCCGGGTGGCCCAGACGCTCCAGCAGTCGCTGCTGCCGCCGGTGCTCCCGGTGGTCGAAGGCATCGGCTTCGCCGCCGAGTACGTCCCGACCGGCGACGACGCGGAGGTCGGCGGCGACTTCTACGACGTGCTCCCGCTGCCGGACGGCCGCTGGCTCGTGGTGGTCGGCGACGTGTCCGGCAAGGGCGTGCAGGCCGCCGCCGTGACCGGGCTGGTCCGGGACGTGATCCGGGTGCTCGTCGGCGACGGCAAACCGCTGCCCGAGGTGCTCGGCCGGCTCAACGAGACCCTCGTCGAGCGCGGCGGCGGACGCTACTGCACGCTGGCGCTGGCGGCTGTCGCACCCGGCGACGGCGACCAGCTCGACGTCTCGCTGCACCTGGCCGGCCACGACCGCCCGGTCCTGCTGCACGGAGGTGGCGGCGCGACGTTCGTCGGCACCGGCGGCACGGCGCTGGGCCTGCTCGACACGATCACCACCCCGACCGCCGAGCTGACGCTCAAGCCCGGCGACGCGCTGATCTTCTACACCGACGGGGTCACCGAGCGGCGGCGCGGACGGGAGCTGTTCGGCACCGACCGGCTGCGCGAGTCGGCGGCGCCGCTGGCCGGGTACTCGGCCGACGTGGTGGCCGCCCGGCTGCGCGCCGCCACCATCGCCTTCTCGGTGGAGCCCCCACGCGACGACATAGCCATCCTCGTCCTCCGCAACGACACCCCCTAACCTCCGCCCAGTCCCGCCCCCGCGCGAGGGCGGGCGCCCCGTCGATCATGAAGTTGGCCGCTCAATTCGCCCGGTTCCTCCCCGTCAACTTCATGGTCAACCCACTCCGGCACGCCCACGGACGCCTCAGGTCGCCCGTCGTGGGAGGGCAGGACCGTCAGAGACCTCCGGGGAGGCGGCCGGGGGCCAGGCGGTGGTGCGGGTCCAGGTGGGCCTTGGCGCTGCGCAGGCGCGGCAACGCGGGCAGCTCACCCCAGAGGTCGACGGCACGGCGTACCGCCGCGGGCGCGGCCACCACGACGCACCGGCCCCGCCGGGCGATCAGCACACTGCGGACCGCGTTGAGGATCGAGGCGACCCGCTCGGGCGGCAGCGCGCCGGACAGGGCGGCGTGCACGGTGCCCGAGCCGGCCGAGCCGCGTACCGGCACCGGGCCGCCGGTGGCGTCGCGCAACGCGTAGACGGCCGCGTGCAGGTCGCCTATCGGCACCTCGATACGCAGTGCCGTGTCGCCTGGCGCGAACGGGTAACGGCCCCACCATTCCGGCGCGTGATGGCTGACCATCGCCTCGGCGCCGAGGACGGCGGTAAGGCGCTCGGCCCGCTCGGTCACATCGGCCGGGCCGCCCTCCAGCAGCACCACCAGGCTGCCCGCCGCGGGCCGGCCGGTCACGGCCGGATGGTCGGGACGGTTGATCACCGACGGGTGCGTCGGCGGGATGCGACGCCGGGGCAGCGGCACCGGCACCGGCAGGTCCAGTTCGACGGCGGCCGGATCGACGCCCGCGGCCAGGACGGCCCGGACCAGGTCGTGCACCTCCAGTGGCGTCCAGACCGGACGGGACACCCAGAGCCGGCCGGCCGGCACGGCGTGCACCCGCATCGTGGCCGAGACCAGCACGCCGAGCCCGCCCTGCGAGCCGCAGAGCAGCCGGGCCACGTCGAGCCCGGGCACCTCGCCCCGCCCGAGGATCGCGTCGCCGCCACCCGGATCGTCGCCGAACGCACCACCGGCACCCCAGCCCGCGCCACCCGCCGAACCGCCGGCACCCCACCCGGCGCCACCCACGCCACCACCGGCAGCACCGCCGCCACCGTCGCCCGCCGGGCCGCGCCCGCCCGGTCGGCCACCGCCACCGCCCGGAGTGGCCCGGCCCAGCGCCTCCGTGCCGGACTCGCCGACGCTCACCAACTCGCCGTCGGCGTCGAGGTAGCGCACCCCGACGAGCTGGGCGCACGGGCTGCCGTGCCGGTGACGCAGCGGACCGGACTCGTCGGCGGCGAGCACCCCGCCGAGCGTCGCGCCCGGCGAGGGCGCGTCGACCGGCAGCCGCCGGTTGGTGCGCGCGAGCGTGGCCTGGACCGCGCGCAGCGGCGTACCGGCGCCGATCTCGGCCACCGCCGCCCCACGCGGCTCGTGCCAGACCCCGGCGAGGCGGCCGGTGTCGAGCATGATGTCCACCTGCGCCGGTGCGGCGCCCCAGTCGATCTTCGTGCCGGCGCCGCGGGGCACCACTGTCAGGTCGTGCGCGGCGGCCAGCCGCAACACCTCCGCCGCGGCGTGCGGGCCGCCCGGCACGGCCACCCATCGGGCGGTACGGCCGGCCACCTCGTCGGCCGGGCCGGCGAAGCGGGCGAACGGGGCACCGCAGATCGCGGCCAGCTTCCGGGTGATGTCGAGGGCTTCGAGTCGGTCGGTGGAACGTGCCGCATCCGCCATGGCGGTTATCGTACACATGTTCGAAAGACCTGGCGGCGAGTCGCGGGATTCGGTCGACGGGCGAGCCCGGCGGCGGCCCGGCGACCGGTAACGTGGCGCCGTGACCGAAACCCCGCCGCCCGTCGCCAAGCGCGTCCCGACCGAGCGCGTCCATCACGGTGACACAGTCCTCGACGAGTACGCCTGGCTCGCCGCCAAGGACGAGCCGGACACGATCGCGTACCTGGACGCCGAGAACGCGTACACCGAGGCGCGCACCGCCCACCTGGCCGGGCTGCGCGCGGAGCTGTTCGAGGAGACGCGCCGGCGCACCCAGGAGACCGACCTGTCGGTGCCGACCCGCAAGGACGGCTACTGGCACTACACCCGCACGGTCGAGGGTCAGCAGTACGGCGTGCACTGCCGGCGCGCGGTCCGGCCGGGCGAGACGGCACCCCCGGTCAGCGCGGACGGCGCCCCGCTCGACGGCGAGGAGGTGCTGCTCGACGGCAACCAGCTCGCCGAGGGGCACGACTTCTTCTCGCTCGGCGCGTTCGACGTCAGCCCGGACGGGCGCTGGCTGGCCTACTCCACCGACTTCTCCGGCGACGAGCGGTTCACGCTGCGGATCAAGGATCTGACCACCGGCGAGTCGCTGCCGGACGAGGTGCCGGACACGTTCTACGGCACGGCCTGGTCCAGCGACGCGTCCACGTTGTTCTACGTGACGGTGGACGAGGCGTGGCGACCGAACCGGGTCTGGCGGCACACCGCCGGCACGGCGTCCACCGAGGACGTGGTGGTCTACTCCGAGGACGACGAGCGGTTCTGGGTCGGCGTCGAGCTGACCCGCTCGGAGCGCTTCGTGGTCATCGACATCCACAGCAAGATCACCAGCGAGGTGTGGGTGATCCCGGCGTCCAACCCGACCGGCGAGCCCGCCGTCGTGGCCCCGCGGCGCCAGGGCATCGAGTACGCGGTGGAGCACCACGGCCACCGCTTCCTGATCCTGCACAACGACGGCGCGGAGGACTTCGCGCTGGCGTACACCTCGGCGGACGCGCCGGGCGAGTGGGAGCCGCTGATCCCGCACACGCCGGGCACCCGGCTGGAGGCGGTCGACGCGTTCGAGAACCACCTCGTGGTGTCGTTGCGCGCCAACGGCCTGACCGGCCTGCGGGTGCTGCCGGTGGGCAGCGACGACAGCTGGGACATCGACTTTCCCGAGCCGATCTACAGCGTGGGGCTCGACGCCAACCCGGAGTACCGCACGAACGAGGTCCGGCTGCGCTACACCTCGCTCGTCACCCCGGACTCGGTCTACGACTACGACCTGGTGACCCGCGAGCTGACGCTGCGCCGGCAGAAGCCGGTCCGCCCCGGGCCGGACGGGCGCGCGTACGACCCGGCCGACTACGAGCAGCACCGGGACTGGGCGCTCGCCGACGACGGCACCCGCGTACCGATCTCGCTCGTGTGCCGCCGCGACACCCCGCGCGACGGTTCGGCGCCGGCCGTCATCTACGGCTACGGCTCGTACGAGGCGAGCATGGACCCGTGGTTCTCGATCGCCCGGCTGAGCCTGCTCGACCGCGGCGTGATCTTCGCGGTGGCGCACATCCGGGGCGGCGGTGAGCTGGGCCGTCGCTGGTACGACGAGGGCAAGCTGCTGGCCAAGAAGAACACGTTCACCGATTTCGTGGCGTGCGCCCGGCACCTGGTCAAGGCGGGCTGGACGGCCGGCGACCGGCTGGTCGCCCGGGGCGCCTCGGCCGGTGGCCTGCTGATGGGCGCGGTGGCGAACCTCGCCCCGGACGCGTTCACCGGGATCGTCGCGCAGGTGCCGTTCGTGGACGCGCTCACCTCGATCCTCGACCCGTCGCTGCCGTTGACGGTCACCGAGTGGGAGGAGTGGGGCAACCCGCTCGACGACCCCGAGGTCTACGCGTACATGAAGTCGTACACGCCGTACGAGAACGTGGTGACCGCCGACTACCCGGCGATCCTGGCGGTGACCAGCCTCAACGACACCCGCGTGCTCTACCACGAGCCGGCCAAGTGGATCGCCCGGCTGCGGTCGCTGGCGCCGGCCGGCGACTACCTGCTCAAGACCGAGATGGGCGCGGGCCACGGCGGCCCCAGCGGCCGGTACGACTCCTGGCGCGAGGAGGCGTTCGTCAACGCCTGGATCCTCGACCGCGTCGGCCGGGCCTGACCGTTCCGATCAGATGGGCGACGAGGAGCAGCCGGCGGCGCGACGTGCGCCGGCCTGGCTGCTCCTCGTGGTGGTCGCCGCCGCACTCGTCGTCTGCTGTTGTTCGACGGTGATCGGCCTGGCCGTCGCCGGTTCCGCCGGCCTGCTCGGCCGCTGACCGGTCAGGTGCTGCGCAGTTCCTCCACCGAGGTCGCCGCGCGCAGGAACAGCAGGCCGGCCACGACCGTGCACAGCACCGCCGCCAGCCCGCCCGCCGCGAGCCAGGCCAGCTGATCCCACGGTACGTCCGGCGGGACGGTCGTCTTCGGCACCCATTCAATACGGGTGTACCGGGCCGCGGTGGCCGGATCGCCGCACAGCTCCGTACCGGCGTCGCAGACGGTTCGCGCGAAGCCACCGTTGCTCGGTGCCGGCATGACGCCCCGGACCAGCAGGTAGCCGACCGTCAACGCGAGCCCGATCGCGGGTACGGCGGGGGCGAGCGCGGCCCAGAGCAGCGACCGGCCGATGGTGGCCCGTGGCACGCCGGTCGCCACCTGCGCCGCATACGCCCGCCGCCGGCTGGTGATCCCCTCGACCACAGCCACGAGCAGCCCACCGCCGGCGATCGCCATCGCCACCCCGACCGCGAGGTCGACCAGATCCATCGCGCCGAGGAAGAAGTCCGGGTCGGCCGGTCCGGAGCCGGTGCGGCGGGTCACCTCGGCCTGGGCCTGGAAGTCGGCGCGCAGCGCCGCGGCACCGGCGCCGAAGATCAGCGCGGCCAGCAACGCGGCGAAGGTGCGGCTGCCGGCCCACGGGTCGGCGGCCAGCCGACGGGCGGCGAGCAGGGCGGCCGGGCCGCGTCCGTGCCGGTGCAGCAGCCGCCCGGTGTGGTACGAGATCCAGCCGGTACCCGAGACGACGCCGATCATCGCGGTCAGCCCGCCGACGACGAGCAACGTCGGCACCTGCCAGTCGGGTGCCACGGCGCCACGCCGTTCGTACCAGAGCAGGAGCGGGCGGATCGCGGCGAACATCGCCAGCGCGGCGAGGATGAGCACACCCGGCCACGGCCAGGGCGCCCGGGTGCGGACCCTGCGCACGACGCCGAACGGGGTGGTGGCGACCCGCCGCAGCAGCAACGCGCTCACCAGCGCGGCGGCCAGCGGCAGGCCGAGCACGACGGCGGCCACCGCCACCGGGGCCGGATGCACGTCGGTGGGCAGCGGCAGCCGCCCGTCCGTGTCGGGCCGGTGCAGCAGGCCGCGCCCGGCCAGGAAGACGGCCAGGCCGACGAGGGTGCCGATCAGGCTCGCCGCGCCGGTTTCGGCGACCGCGACCCGGGTGACCTGCCCGGGGGTGGCACCGGCCAGCCGGAGCGCGGCCAGCCGCCGGTCCCGGCCGGGCGCGCCGAGGCGGGCGCACTGCCCGGCCAGCCCCAGCACCGGTACGCAGAGCAGCAGCAACGCGAACGCGACGCCGGGGCGCAGGCCGGGTTCCCGCAGCAGGGCGTTGGTGTACTGGTCGGAGTTGAGCCCCTCGTCGCCGGACGGCTCGACCACCGACAGCACGGTCAGCGCGGCCAGCCCGGCCAGCGTCGCGAGCGCGGCGCTCACCGCCGTGAGCGCCACCCGTGCGATGTCGGTGCGGGTGCCCGCCAGCACGAGTCGCAGCAGCGTCCCCGGCCTCACCGTGACCCGCCCGGCAGCGCCGGGTCGAGCCCGAGCCCGGTGTGGTCGACCATGCCGTCGCGCAGGCTCACCTCCCGGTCCGCGTACGCGGCGATGCGCGGCTCGTGGGTCACCAGCACGACTGTGGTGCGCTGGTCGCGGGCCAGCCGGACCAGTTGGGTGAGCACCTGCTCGCCGGCCAGCGTGTCGAGCGCGCCGGTCGGCTCGTCGGCGAAGATCACCCGTGGTTCGGTGACGAGCGCCCGGGACATCGCGCAGCGTTGCTGCTGCCCGCCGGACATCTCACCGGGCCGGGCGTCGGCGACGTCGGCCACGCCGAGCCGGTCCAGCCAGGCCAGCGCCGCGGTCCGTGCCGCTCGCCGCCCCGTGCCGGCGAGCAACAGCGGAAGTGCGACGTTCTCCGCGGCGGTCAGCTCGGCGACGAGCTGACCGAACTGGAACAGCACCCCGAATTCGGTACGGCGCAGCCGCGAGCGGGCCGCCTCCGACCACGTGTCGATCCGTTCCCCGCGCCAGGTGACCTGACCGGCGTCGGGACGCAGGATGCCGGCGAGGCAGTGCAGCAGCGTGGACTTGCCACAGCCGCTCGGGCCGGTGACCGCGAGGATCTCGCCTTCGGCCACGTCGAGCGTCACACCCCGCAGCGCGGGTGTGTGACCGTATGCGCGGACGACTCCGCGCGCTTGCAGGAACGTCACGAGCGCACCTCCCGGTGCCAGTCGGCGACCCGGTCCAGGGTGGTGTGCAGCCACCGGAGATCGGCGTCGAGGTGGGCGATGGCGAAGTCGGCGGCGACCACCTCGTCGAGGCGGGCGCCGGGGGCCGTCTTGAGCGCGGTCAGTTCGCGCAGCCGTTGCGTGTGCGCCTGCCGCTGCGCGATCAGGTAGGCGCGGGCCTGGTCGACGTCGGCCACCAGGAGCGCGACCACCACCTTCGCGAAGAGCGTGCCGGCCACGTACGGCATCGGCGGCTCGACGGTGCCGAGCCAGTGGTCCAGCGCCGCCCGCCCGTCGTCGGTGAGCGCGTACGAGGTGCGGTCCGGGCCGCCCTCGCGCGTCTGGCCGGCCGTGGCCACGAGGCCGTCGCGGCACAGGCGGGCAAGCGTCGCGTAGACCTGCCCGAAGGCGAGCGGACGGGCGCGGGGCAGCCGCTCGTCGTGCGCGCGCTTCAGCTCGTAGCCGTGGCGTGGGCCGGCGGCGAGCAGTCCGAGCAGAACGTGCGAAGTGGACACGCCCCTACTATTCGCTGAGTGAATAGCAGTGTCAAGGACGGCCCGCGTGAACAAGCTGCTCGGTCGGAGATGCCGCGCACAGGCGCCCGCTCAGCGGAGGTGGCGCAGCGCGACGGAAGACGCCCTGCGGTTCAGCGGCGGCGGACCGCCACCACCGCCACGTCGTCCTGGATCTCCGGCGGCGCCAGCTCGACGAGCAGCCGCCGGCAGAAATCGTCCAGGTCGTCGTCCACCCGGGTGGCGGCCACGCCGAGTGCCGCCATGCCGTCGTCGATCGTGGCGTCCCGCCGCTCGATCAGCCCGTCGGTGTAGAGCACGAGGGTCGCCCCGGCGGGCAGCACGAACTCCAGGTCCGGCGGGCGCGGTGCGCGCACGCCGAGCAACGGCGCGGACTGCGTCACGAACTCGACCCGCCCGTCCCGGCTCAGCAACGCGGGCAGATGCCCGGCGCTGGCCATCCGGACCAGGCCGGTCGGCGGGTGGAGCAGCAGTACGCAGATGGTGGCCAGCTCGTTCGGCAGCAGGGTTCGCATCAGCTCGTTGACCCGGTCCAGGATCACCGCGGGCTGATGGCCCTCCACCGCGTACGCCCGCACCGCATGCCGCAGCTCGGCCATCACGGTGGCGGCGTGCAACGAGTGCCCGGCCACGTCGCCGATCGCCACCAGCAGGTGCCCGTCGAGCATCACCAGCTCGTAGAAGTCGCCGCCCACCTCGGTCTGCGCGCTCGCCGGCTCGTACCGGACGGCCAGGTCCAGGCCGACGACGTCGGGCAGCCGCTGCGGCAGCAGGCTGCGCTGCAACGTCACCGCGATCCGGTGCTCCTCGTCGAAGGACCGCTGCGCCTCCACCGCCGAGGCGACCGCCTGGGCGAGCTGCACCAGCACCGGCGTGCGTACGGTCTGGGTGGCGGTCGGCACCACCACGTAGAGCGGGGCCCGGTCCTCGCGCAGCCGGGACGCGGCCACCGTCACGGTGTCGCCGTCCGGCCAGCCCGCCACCGCCCAGTTGCCCGGGTCGTCGACGCGTACCCGGGTGCCGATCGGCACTCCGGTGTCGTCCACCACCCACGGCACGATGGTGGCCGGCGTGTGCGGGTCCGCCGCCACCCCGGCCAGGCAGTCCCCGTCGAACGTCTCCGCGACCACCGCCGCCGGGGCCTTGAAGATCCGCGCCGCGCCGCTCGCGGCCGCCTCCAGCAGCCGGACGAAGTTCGGCGTCGCGTGCATCTCCACCGTGGCGTCGGCGAGCGCGGCGAGCCGCTCGGCGAGCTGCTCGGCACGCAGCCGGGCCTGGTAGTAGCGCAACACCGCGTGCGCGGTGGCGACCAGTTCCTCCGGTTCGATCGGCTCGGCCAGGTAGGCGTCCGCGCCCCGGGTGAGACCCTGCGCCCGGTCGACCACGTCGACAGCGTGCGCGGAGACGTGGATGACCGGGATGTACGGGTACTCCTCCTTGATCCGCTCGCACACCTCGAAGCCGCTCATGTCGGGCAGCCGCACGTCGAGCACCACGAGATCGACGTGCTCCCGGGCCACCCGGTCCAGCGCCGCCGTGCCGTTCTCGGCCTCGACCGTGACGAAGCCGGCCCGGGTCAGCCAGTTGACCAGCAGGTATCGCTTGGGGCCGCTGTCGTCGACCACAAGCACGGTCACCGCCCCGCTGTCCACCGTCACGCTCCGCCCGCGGGGAGGACCACGGTGAATTTGCTGCCCCGGCCGGTTTCGCTTGTCAGCTCCAGCGTCCCGCCGAGCAGCGTGACCAGCCGGCGCGCGTACGGCAGGCCGAGTCCGGTGCCACCGACCCGCGTCGTGCCCGGCACCTGGTAGAACTCCTCGAAGATCCGCTCGTGCAGTTCGGGCGGGATGCCGACGCCGGTGTCGGTGACCGAGAGCGTCCACCGCTCGCCGCGGCGCTCGGCGCGCAGGCGTACCTCGCCGCGCTCGGTGAACTTCAGGCCGTTGTGCAGCAGGTTGCGCAGCACCTGGGCGAGCAGCACCTCGTCCGAGCGGAGCGTCGCCGGGGCCGGCGGCTCCTCGACCACCAGCTCCACCTCGGAGCGCGTGGTGAGTGCCCGCAGCGTGCCGCGCAGCTGCCCGAACACCGCGCGCAGGTCTACCTCGGACCAGTCCGGCTCGATCCGGCCCGACTCCGCCTTGGCCAGGTCGAGCAGCTCGTTGACCAGCCCCAGCAGGTCACCCGCCGAGGACCGGATCAGCCCAACCTGGCGGGCCTGCTCGCCGGTGAGCGGGTCGGAGGCGGAGTCGGCAAGCAGCCGGGCCAGGCCGATGATCGCGGTGACCGGCGCACGCAGCTCATGGCTGACGTTGGCCAGGAACCGGCTCTTCGACTCGCTCGCCGCCCGCAGTTGCGCGGACTTCTCCTCCAGCTCGGCGTAGAGCGCCACCACACCGCGGTTGGTCTCCTCCAGCTCCTCGGTGAGCTGGTTGTAGAGCGCCATCACGCCCTGGTTGGTCTCCTGGAGTTCGGAGTTGAGCACCTCCAACTCGTCGCGCTGGCTGCGTACCTCGTCGAGAGCGGCGATGAGCTGGGAGTTCTGCGCGGCCAACTCGTCCAGCGCGGAGCCCGGAGCGCGCTCGGCCAGCTCGGCCCGGAGCCGGCCGGCGCGTTCCGGCGTCAGCTCCTCGGCGTGGTCGGGCACCCGTCTGGACATCCTCACGACGGTATCGCCCTCGACGGCCACCACCCGCAACGTGTCCACAAGACGCGCGACGGCGCCGGACTGCGGCTCGTACCGTCCGCCGGGCAACGGACGCAGCGGTGACAGGTCCACCTGGAGCACCCTGCGGCCCACGGCGTCGCGGTCGAGAGCGAACGTGACGTCCGCGCCGTCGGCCCCGCGCAACAGCTCCCGGGCCACCTCGCTCAGCGCGGTCGCGATCCGCACCTGGTCCTGGTGTTCCAGCCCGACCGCCGCGGCCACCTCGCGGCCACGCTGCCGGACCAGGAAGATGTCCTGCTCGACCCGGAGCGCGAGGTGCAGGAGCGGCTCGCTCATGCCGCCTCCCGGGCCACCAGGACGCAGGCGTCGTCGCGGCGGGTGCCGGCGTCACGCAGCAGCGTCGCGGCGGCCAGCAACGGGTTGCGCCCGGCCAGCCCGGGATAGTCGTCCAGGTCCCAGCGATCCACCACCCCGTCACTGTGCATGACCAGGGTCGCGTCGCGCGAGAAGGGGTAGTCGTACCCGCGGATCGTCGGACGCTGGTGCCCGGCGATGCCCGGCAGCGAGACCAGCCCGCGCCGCCGCTCGCCCGGCGCGACGATCATCGCGGCGATGTTGCCCAGGCCGGCGTAGCGGAGCAGCCCGGCGGCGGGATCCGGCTCGGCCACCGCGAGCGCGGCGCCCCGGGTGTGCGAGATGGCGGCGTGCAGGTGCCGCACCACCACGTCCGGCGGCCCGTCCGGCGCCGAGCGGAACGCGGACACGGCGGCCCCGGTCGCGGCGGCGGCGAGCGGCCCGTGGCCGAGACCGTCGGAGACCAGCACCTGCCGGCGACCGTCGACCTCGCGGACCGCGTACCCGTCGCCGCTGCTCTGCTCGCCGGTGATCGGCCGGGTCAGCCCGGCGGCCCAGTCCGGCTCCGGCAGCGCCCCGTCCCAGACCTGGACGGCCAGGACCGTGCCCCGGGCCGGCGTCGAGTAGCCGTCGAACCGGCTCGCCTGCCGGACGATCGCGCCGAGGCCGATGCCGAGCGTGCCGGCCGTGGAGTGGCCGTCGACCGCCGAGAGCGTGAGGTCGGCCATGCCGGGGCCCGAGTCGATGGCCACCAGTTCCACCCCGGCCCGCCCGGCCCGGCGCGCCGGGCGCAGCAGGAGCGCGCCCTCGCGGGCGTGCTTGACCAGGTTGCTGGTGACCTCGGCGGTGACGATGGCCAGGTCCGCGACGCGTTCCGTGCTCAGTTCGAGCTGCCGGCCCAGACGCTCGGCCGCCCGGCGTACGCCGCCGGCGGTCGCGCCGTTGTCGACCCGGAACCACATCCCGTGGTCGGGGACCACGTCGCCGATCATCGGGACCACTTGGTGACGGTGATCCGCGTCCCCTCGCCGACAGCCGTCCGGATGTCGAAGTCGTCGACGAGCCGGCGGGCGCCGCTCAGTCCCAGGCCAAGCCCGCCCCCGGTGGTGTAGCCGTCGGTCAGCGCCAGGTCGAGGTCGGGGATGCCCGGTCCCTCGTCGGCGAAGACGATCCGCACGCCGCGGCGCCGGCCGTCGGAGACGGTGCTCACCTCGGCGCTGCCCCCACCGCCGTAGATCAGGGTGTTGCGGGCCAGCTCGCTGGCGGCGGTCACCAGCTTCGTCTGGTCGACCAGGGAGAGCCGGACCGCGACGGCGGTGGTACGCACCAACTGCCGGACCCGCACCACGTCCTCGTCGCTGCGGATCGCCTGCGTCGACGGCACGCCCAGGTCGACGCCCGTGGTCATGCCGTCGCCGTCGTCTCGGTGCCCTCGTCGTCGGCCGCCTCGTCCCAGTCGTCGGCGCGGCTCGCGGCGATCAGCTCCATGCCGCGCTCGACGTTCAGCGCGGTACGGATGCCGTTGAGCGACAGCCCCAGCTCGACGAGCGTGATGGCGACGGCCGGACGCATGCCGACCACCACCGTCTCGGCGTCCAGCACCTTGGAGATGGACGCGATGGTGGAGAGCATCCGGCCGACGAACGAGTCGACGATGTCCAGCGCCGTGATGTCGATGATCACGCCGTGGCAGCCGGTGGCGACGATCCGCTCGGCCAGGTCCTCCTGCAACTGGATCGCCGTCTGGTCGGACATGTCGACCTGGATGGAGACCAGCAGGATGTCGCCGATCTTGAGGATCGGTACCCGTTCCATCAGGACTCCCGGCGCGGGCGGCGAGCGGGGGTCTCGACCCCGGTCATGCGCAGCACGTGGCGCAGCGCGTCGGCGAGGCTCGCCTTGGTGGCGATGTCGCCGAACTCGATGCCGAGGGCCACGATCGTCTGGGCGATCTGCGGGCGGATGCCGGAGATGATGCAGTCGGCACCCATCAGCCGGGCAGCCACCACGGTCTTGAGGATGTGCTGCGCGACCTGCGTGTCCACCGCCGGCACGCCGGTGATGTCGATGATCGCGTACGGCGACCCGGTGTCGACCAGGGTCTGGAGCAGCCGCTCCATCACGACCTGGGCACGGGCCGAGTCCAGCGTCCCGACCAGCGGGACGGCGACCACGCCCTCCCAGAGCTTGACCACCGGGGTGGAGAGCTCCAGCAACTGCTCCGCCTGGTCGGCGATCAGGCTCTCGCGAGCCCGGACGAACGTCTCGAAGGTGAACAGGCCCATCTGGTCGATGAGCGCGGAGTAGGCGACGAAGTCACGAAGGGTGTTGTCGCCCTTCTCGTCCTCCATCAGCTCCAGCAGCGAGTCCTTCAACGCGAACACGCTGATCGCGGTCTCGGTCGCGGAGAACCCTTGCCGGGCCCGGTTGGTGGACAGCTCGGACAGCACCGCGCGCAGCTCACCGCCGTGCTCGCCGGCCAGGTCGGAGACACCCTGCCGGCCGGCGTCGATCAGCGCGCGGTGCAACTCCTGCACCTGGCGGGCCAGCTCGGCCCGGCTCAGACGACCGCGCAGCGAACCGGCGACGATCTCGGTCCAGCGACTGGTCAACCGCTCCGCGTGCTCAGTGAGCAGGTGGGCGAGCCGACCACCCTGTTCGGCGCTCAACGCCATGGTTGACCTCCCTGATTTGGACGGGCGGACTCTATCACCGGAGGCTGGCGGACTACTTGTCGCGGAGCAAAGAAATGATCGCCCGCACCTGTGACCGCTCCCGTTCTGCGCGGCGGGCCCGACGTGGGATACCGTTTCCACCGAACACAGGAGGTCGACGAATGTCCTTGACGGTGCACACGGAACAGCGCGGCGACGTGGTCGTCGTGTCGGTCGCGGGCGAGCTGGACATGGCCACGGCACCGCAACTGCAGGACCAGATCACGGATCTGCTGGACAAGGGGCGCAACCGCCTGGTCTTCGACCTGGCCGAGGTGTCGTTCTGCGACTCCACCGGCCTGTCCGTGTTCGTCCGGGCGAAGAACAACTGCGACGAGGCCGGCGGCGTCGTCCGGCTGGCCGCCCCGCAGCGCGGCGTGCTGCGCATCCTCGAGGTCAGCGGACTGGTCGAGGTGCTGCACACGTACCCGACCGTGGAGCAGGCCGTCGCGGGCGACCCCACCCCGGCCTCCTCCTGACCGGTCCCGCTCAGCGCTCGTCCTCGATGTAGCGGGGACGGGCGATCACCATGCCCGCGGCCGTCTGCACGGCCAGCGCCACCAGCAGGAAGCCGATCGGTGCGGTCCAGCCACCGGTCGCCTCGTAGAGGATGCCCACCAGCAGCGGCCCGAGCGCCGCGATCACGTACCCGGTGCTCTGCGCGAACGCGGACAACGCCACGGTGCCCTCGGCGGTCCGGGCGCGCAGCCCGATCGTGGTCAGGATGAGCGGGAACGCGCCCTGGCCGAGCGCCAGCAGCAGCACCCACAGCGGCGCCAGGCCGCGCGGGGCCAGCGCCAGACCGGTGTACGCGGCAGCGGAGAACACGGTGAGTGACAGCACCAGTGGTCGGAGCGTGGCCAGCCGGCCGGCCAGCGCCGGCATCATCAGCGCCACCGGCACCCCGAGCGCGGTCACGCCGGCGAGCAGCAGCCCGGCCGCCTCCGGCCGGTATCCGGCGTCCCGGAAGAGCTGCGCCAGCCAGCCCATGATCGCGTACCCGCTGAGCGACTGTGCCCCGAAGTAGACCGCCATGGCCCAGCCGAGCCGGGTCCGGCCCGGCCGCACCCGCGCCGGGGCGGCGACCGCCACCGCCGGGGGCGCGGCTCGTCGCGCGGCGCGGGCCCGCAGCGCCAGCGGCACCCACGGGAGTACGGCCAGCGCGGCCAGCCCGGCCCAGATGCCGAGCCCGGCCCGCCAGGAGCCGAACGCGTGCGCCACCGGCACGGCGGCCGCGGCGGCCACCGTCGTGCCCACCGTCAGGGCCATCGTGTACGCCCCGGTGACCAGTCCGGTGCGGTGCGGGAAGTGCTGCTTGACGAGCATCGGCAGCAGGATGTTCGCCACCGCGATGCCGGCGAGCGCGAGCGCGCTGGTGAGCACGAAGATCGCCGCCGAGCCGGTGACCGCGCGCAGCACCTGCCCGACGGTGAGCGCCAGCATGGCCAGCACCAGCACCCGCGGCGCGGCCCAGCGGCGGACCAGCCACGGGGTGAGCGCGCCCAGCCCGGCGAACGCGATGGTGGGCAGCGTGGTGACCAGGCCGGCCATCGCGCCGGACAGCCCCAGCCCGACCCGGATCTCGTCGAGCAGCGCGCCGAGGCTGGTCACCGCCGCCCGCAGGTTCAGCGCGACCAGCAGCATCCCGGCCAGGACGAGCAGGCCACCCCGCACCGCGCGCGGCGCCGGGGTGGGAGTGCCCGCGGATGCGACGCCCGGGGCGGGGACGGTCGCGGCGGGCGCAGGTGGCGGAGTCATGACCTCGAACCTACAATCATGGGATGAATTTCGGCACGAGGTGTAACCCGTGACACCCGCCGTGGATTCCGTCGCCGTGCCGCCGCGCGGTCACCGGGTCCGCCAGACCATCGAACAGCTGCGGGAGCGCATCCTCGGCGGCGAGTGGCCGGTGGGCGGGCGCATCCCCACCGAGCCGCAGCTGGTCGCCGCCCTCGGCGTGGGGCGCAACACGGTCCGCGAGGCGGTCCGGGCGCTCGTGCACGCCGGGGTGCTGGAGTGCCGGCAGGGCTCCGGCACCTACGTGGTGTCGACCGACGAGCTGGCGCCGGTGGTGGCCCGCCGGCTCACCGACGACCGGATGACCGAGGTGATCGAGGTCCGGCGCGCGTTCGAGGTGGAGGCCGCCCGGCTCGCCGCGCTGAGGCGTACCCCCGAGGACCTGGCGGCGCTCGACGGCGCGCTCGCGGTCCGCGAGGCCGCGTGGCGATCCGGCCGGGTGGACGAGTTCGTCGAGGCGGACGCCGCGCTGCACACGGTCGTGGTGGCGGCCGCGCACAACGCCATGCTCGCCGAGCTGTACGCCTCGGTCGGCGCCGCGCTGCGCAGCACCGTGGCCCAGGCGATGGGCGAGACACTGACCCCCGAGCGGTACGTGGACCACGGCCGGTTGGTCGAGGCGATCCGGGCCGGCGACCCGCAGCGGGCGGCGATCGAGGCCGGCGCTTTTCTCGAAGGGCCCGCCGGGGCATAGGTTGTCCCCGACGCAGACTCATCAGGGCACGGGAGTACGGATGCTCAAGGGCTTCAAAGACTTCATCATGCGCGGCAACGTCGTCGACCTGGCGGTCGGTGTCGTCATCGGCGCGGCTTTCACAGGCGTGGTGACCCAGCTCACCAAGTCGTTCCTGGAACCGCTGGTACGCGTGGTCATCGTGTTGATCACCGGCAGCAAGGACGGGATCGGCGGCTCGACACCGTCCTTCCGCGGCGTCGACTTCGACTGGGTGGCGTTCGTCAACGCGGCGATCACGTTCGCGCTCACCGCGGCGGCGCTGTACTTCCTGGTCGTCTACCCCATGAACCGGCTCGCCGAGCGGCGCAAGCGCGGCGAGGAGCCGCCACCCTCCGCCCCGAGCGAGGAGGTCAAGCTGCTCACCGAGATCCGGGACGCGCTGCTCGCCGGCAACCACGGCACGCCGGGCCAGCGCAGCGCCCTGGACGACGTACTCGGCCGCCGGCAGGAGCCGCCCGCGCCGCGCTGACGCCATAACCGATCGGCCCCCGCGGCAATCTCGCGGGGGCCGACGTGTATCGAACACATGTTCGATAGAGTCCGGGCATGGAGCAGCGCAGGCACTGGTGGAACGGGAAATGGGGACGGCTCGCCCGGCGTGACGTCTTCCTCCGGGTCGACGGCGACCGCTGGCACGTGGAGCAGCGGGCCGGCGGCGCCGAAGGGGTCTCCCGGTTCTACGAGCACGCCAGCGTCGAGGAGGCCGAGGATACGGTCCGGGCGCTGCTGGACGGCACCGACACCTGGCGCGAGCTGTCCCCCCGGCCGCCGGGCGGCTGGGCCCCCACCGTTTAGCGCCCGCGTGGCCCGGGAACCGCTGCTGCATGAGCCAGCAGCAGGACACCGTCTCCCGGGTCACCACCGGCATGCGGGTGGTCGACTCCGCAGGCGTCGAGGTGGGCACAGTCGATCTCGTGCAGCGCGGCGACCCGGCCGCGGTGACCGTGCAGGCGCCCGCCCCGGTCGACCCGGGCAGCAGCCTGGACGAGCTGATCGAGTCGGCCGCGGCCGAGGAGCCGGACGTACCGGCCGACCTGGCCGCCCGGCTGCTGCGCGACGGCTACCTCAAGGTCTCCAGCGAACTGGTCCGCACCGGCGCGGTCTACGTGCTCGCCGACCGGATCGCCGCGGTGAACGACGGCGCGGTACGCCTCACCGTCCCGGCCGCGGAGCTTCCCGCCGAGGAGTGACGGGTCATCCGGTCCGGGCGGGAACGGACGGGACGGGATCCGGCTCGACCGGCGCGGGTGCGGCCCGGCGGCGGAACAGCAGCAGCATCAGCCAGCCCGCGACCAGCCCCCAGAACGCGCCGCCCACCCCGAGCAGGCTCACCCCGGAGGCGGTGACCACGAACGTCACCACGGCCGCCTCCCGCGCGTCCGGCTGGGCGACCGCTGCCGTGACCGCGCCGGCGAGCGCGCCGAGCAGGGCGAGCCCGGCGACGGCCTCGACCAGCACCGGCGGGGAGAGCAGCACCAGGGCGGTGGCCACACCGGCGCCCAGGCCGAGCAGGGCCAGGCCGATCCCGGCGGTGACCGAGGCGATCCAGCGCCGTTCCGGGTCCGGGTGGGCGTCCGGGCCGGCGGCGAGCGCGGCGGTGATCGCGGCGAGGTTCACCGCGTGCGCGCCCGCCGGTGCGCCGAGGGTGGTGGCGAGCCCGGTCACCCGCAGCGCCGAGCCCAGTGGGGCCCGGTAGCCGTACCCGGCGAGCACCGCGGTGCCGGGCACGTTCTGCGCTGCCATGGTGACCAGGAACAGCGGCAGCGCGAGCCCGACGACGGCGGGCAGCGTCCAGGCCGGCGCGGTGAACGCGACGACCGGCGCGGCGTCCAGCCGGGCGGGCCCGGACGTGGTCAGCGCGATCACGACCACTGCGACGGCGAGCGCGCCCGGCACCGCCCAGCGGCGGGCGAACCGGTGCAGCAGCAGCCAGACCAGCACCACCGGCCCGGCCAGCCGGGGCACCTCGACCAGGGCGCGTACCGGCGCCGTACACAGCGGCAGCAGCACCCCGGCGAGCATGGCGGAGGCGATCGGGGCGGGGATCGCGGCGACCGCGCGACCGAGTGCGGGGATCAGCCCGGCCGCGACGATCAGCAGCCCGGTGAGCAGGAAGGCGCCGACCGCGGCAGGCCAGCCGCCGGGGACCGGCCCGGTGGCCACGAGCAGCGCCGCGCCCGGCGTGGACCAGGCGATGGCGAGCGGCAGCCGGTGCCGCAGGCCGAGCCAGACCGCGCAGGCGCCGCTGGCGACGCAGAGCGCGAGCAGGCCGGAGGCGGCCTGGTCCGGTTCGGCGCCGACCGCGCGCAGCCCGGCCAGGACGACTGTGAACGAGCTGGCGAAGCCGACCAGGGCGGTCACCACGCCGGCCAGAACGGGTTGGAGCCGACCGCCCATGCCCTCCTCCTCCGACCGTTCCGTTTACGGAACGGCACGGTGTAGCACCATAGCCCCATGACAGCCGCCGCACCAGCCGATGACCGGGGCGCCCGGGAGGTCGGCCGGCGCATCCGCTCGCTCCGCACCGAGCGGGGCCTCTCCCTGTCCGAACTGGCCCGCCTCGCAGGCGTCGGCAAGGCCACGCTCTCCGGCCTGGAGAACGGTGTGCGCAACCCCCGGCTGGAGACCCTGTACGCGATCACCGCGCAGCTCGGCGTACCGCTGACCGCCGTGCTCTCCGCCCCCGGCGAGGCGCCGACCGTACGCGGGGCCGCGGTCGGGGCCACCCTGCTGGAGGTGTTCGGTGACCGGGAGGCGACCTACGAGCTGTACCGGATGTGGGTCGGTCCGGGCCCGGCGCAGCTCTCCCCCGCCCACTCCGGCGGCGTGACCGAACACGTGACGGTCTTCTCCGGCGTACTCCGCGCCGGCCCGGCCGACGCCCCGCTGACCGCCGGCCCGGGGGGCTACCTGCGGTGGACCTCCGACGTGCCGCACACCTACGCGGCCGTGGGCGAGGAGGAGGTCCACGCGAGCCTCCTGCTGCGCTATCCTCGTCCATCCACACTGGACAGTTGACGCATACCCAGGATGCAAGCTGATGACATTTCTTTCAGCAGACCCGCCAGCGCGTGCAGACGCGGAGCCGTTCTTCTTGGCAAGCTTGTCCTCATGACGCTCATCCTCCGCTCGGCCATCCTCAACGACGTCGGCCTCGTCCGGACCAACAACGAGGACTCCGCCCTCGCCGGTGACCGCCTCGTGGCGGTGGCCGACGGCATGGGCGGGCTCCCCGCCGGCGAGGTGGCCAGCGAGATCGTCATCCGGATCCTCGACGAGCTGACGCCGCCCACCGGCGCCGACGAGGCGGCCGACGCGCTGCGCGCCGTCGTGAGCACCGCGAACCAGCGCATCCGCGCGGCCATCACGGTGGACCCGGCCCGCGACGGCATGGGCACGACGCTCACCACCGCCCTGCTCGCCGGCGACACCCTGGTCCTGGCCCAGGTCGGCGACTCCCGCTGCTACCTGCTGCGCGACCACGAGCTGACCCAGCTCACCCGCGACGACACGTTCGTGCAGGCGCTCGTCGACCAGGGCGCGCTCTCCCGCGACCAGGCCCGGCACCACCCGCAGCGCTCGCTCGTCACCCGCGCGGTGCAGGGCTCCGACGCGCCACCCGCCGTCGGGGCGCTCACCGTCTTCGCCGGCGACCGGTTGCTGCTGTGCAGCGACGGCCTCTCCGACTACGTGGAGGACGCCGCCATCGCGGCGGCGCTCGCCACCTACGGCGACCGCCAGCAGTGCGGCGAGCAACTGGTGAAACTGGCCCACCAGGCCGGCGCGCCGGACAACGTGACAGTGGTCATCTCGGACGTCACCGAGGCGTGAGCGGGCGTCCTTTCCGGTTGCGGACCGCGCCCGGTGCGGTTGGGATGAACGGATGCACATCCGCCGGCTGGCCGCCGATGAACGGCTGACCACCAGCTTCCCGCTCCAGGCGTACGCCTTCGAGGCCTCGCCGATGGCGGCCCCCCGGACCGACCAGTTCCGCGCCTACCTGCCGTACAACGCGGGGAACACGACGCTCGTGGCCGAGGAGGACGGGATCACCGCGGCGGCGGCCTCGGCGATCCCCATGCGGCAGAACCTGCGCGGAGCGGTGCTGCCGATGGCCGGTGTCGCGGGCGTGGCCACCCATCCGCTGGCCCGCCGGCGCGGCCACGTCCGGACGCTGATGCAGCAGCTCCTCGACGGCATGCGCGACGAGGGGCACCAGCTCACCGCGCTGCACCCGTTCCGCGCCTCGTTCTACGAGCGCTTCGGCTACATCGGGCTGCCCCGGCGGCGTACCGCGATCTTCAACCCGGCGGACCTGGCGCCGCTGCTGCGGGCCGAGCTGCCGGACGAGCTGGCCTGGGAGCGGATCGGCGCTGGGTACGCGCGGTGGCGCGCGTACACCGAGCGGTGCCTGCGCGAGCGCCACGGCTTCGCGGTCTTCCCCGACTTCCGGGCGGTCGGGCTGCGCGACCGGGACGACCGCTGGCTGGTCAGCGTGGTGCGCGGCGGCGAGACGGTCGGCGCGGTGACCTACCGCATCGACGACCACGCCGGCACGCTGTTCGTCGACGACCTGCTGGTCGACGACGCGTACGCCCGCGCGTCGGTGCTCCAGTTCCTCGCCCGGCACGTCGACCAGGTGGCCCGGATCAGCGTCCAGGTGACCCCCGACGAACTGCCCGAGCTGTGGCTCACCGACCTCGACGTGCAGGTGGAGGCGCGGGTGGCCCGGCCCGACCCGACCGCGCCGATGGCCCGGCTGCTCAGCCTGGACGCGTTGGCCGAGCAGCCGGTCGGGGTCGGCCGGGTGCTCATCGAGCTGGTCGGTGACCGCTGGCTCGCCGGTCGCCACCTGCTCGACGGCACCACCGGCAAGCTCGCGGTGCTGCCCGCGCAGACCGCCGCCGAGGGCAGCGTTCCGGTCGCGCGGCTCACCGCCGCCGGGCTGTCCGCCCTGGCGTACGGCGTGCTCGACCCGGCCGAGGTGGTCGTACGCGGGCTGGGTGAGGTGCCGGTGGACGCGGCCGGTGAGCTGCGCCGCCTGTTCCCCCGCGAGTTGCCGCACCTGTTCGCCGACTTCTGACCCGGTTGGCGGCGCGGATCCGGGGGTAGGGTCCAGCGCGTGCCGGAGTGGCTGGAAGCGGGATTCTGGGGCCTGCTCGCCGGGTCGGCCCTCCTGATCGGGGCGGCCGTCGGGTTCTTCGCGCGCGTACCGCGCCGGGTGACCGCCTCGGTGATGGCGTTCGGGGCGGGCGTGCTGCTGTCCGCCGTCTCGTTCGAGCTGATCGACGAAGCGCACGAGCAGGGCGGTCTGCTGCCGGTGGCGATCGGCGCGGCGGCCGGCGCGCTGCTGTACACCGGGGCGAACGTGCTGCTGGCCCGGCACGGCGCGCGGCACCGCAAACGTTCCGGCGACGAGCAGCCCTCCGAGCGGGAACAGCCCGGCTCCGGTTCGGCCATCGCTGTCGGCGCGCTGCTCGACGGCGTACCCGAATCGGTGGTGATCGGCGCGAGCCTGCTGGCCGGCGGCCCGGTCAGCCTGGTCACTGTCATCGCGGTGTTCCTCAGCAACGTGCCGGAAGGGCTCTCCAGCGCGGCCGGGATGCGGCAGGCCGGGCGTACCCGGCGCTACGTGTTCGGGCTGTGGACGGCCATCGCGTTGATCTCCGGGGCGGCGTCGCTGGCCGGGTACACGCTGCTCGGCGGCGCGCCGCCCGAGGTGCTGGCGACGATCACCGCGCTCGCCGCCGGCGCGATCCTGGCGATGATCACCGACACCATGGTCCCAGAGGCGTTCGCGGACGCGCACCTGCTCGTCGGGCTGATCACCGTCCTCGGTTTCCTGGTCGCGTTCGCGCTCTCGCACGCCTGACCGTCGCACGCGGTGCCGAGGGTGCTGCCTGCCGCCGCGCGGCCGCCGACTCCGGCTGCGGCTCCGGTGCCGGTGCCGGTGCCGGTGCTGGCTGCGGCTGCGGCTGCGGCTGCGGCTGCGGCTGCGGCTGCGGCTTAGCGGTGGGTTAAGGATCGCCTGTGGAGTCGTGCCGGGGCGGCCGGTCCTCCTAGCATCGGGCGGTGCGCGTGAAGTCGGCTGTCACACTGCTCGTCCTCGCCCTGGCGACGGCGACGCTGCCCGCCTGCGGCGACGATCCCGCCCCCGCGCCCGCCGCCGACGCCGGCTCGTCGACCAGTGCGGCAGCCGCGCCGTCGCCCACCCCGAGCGGGCGTGCC
>NZ_WBKS01000028.1:0-51886 GCF_008868145.1 Micromonospora sp. AMSO1212t | reverse complement strand
GTCGTCACCGCGCCCGGCCGCGTCGTCGCCGGCCCGGTCGACGGCCGCACCTCGCTCGTCCGTGGCGGCGGCCCGGGGTTCGGCGGCGGCTCGCTCGTCGGCAGCCGCGGGCCCGTCGTAGGTCGTGTCGGTGAGGGCCAGGCAGCCGCCGAGACCGGCGGCGGTGAGCAGGTACGCCGGGACGAGCAGCCCGGTCACGAACAGCACCGACCCGGTGAGCAGCGCCAGCGGCCACAGCACCCGCGCCACGCCCGCCGGTGCCCGGAACAACGCCGCCGCGAGGAACAGCAGCACCGCGAGCGCACCCGGAAGGGCACCGTTGCCGGGGCGGGCGAGGCCGGGGAAATCAGGCGATCCGGTGCCGGCGGCGGCGCTCCAGAGCGCCGGGGCGAGCGCCACCTGCCCGGCCAGCAGCAGCGCCGGCCCACACAGCAACCAGGCTCTCCGGCCCGAGGTCGGCATGCGCCGCCCGGCGTCGCCGTCCGCCACATCCGCCGCCGGGACGGCCGTCCGCGCCGCGTCGCCGCGTACCGGAGCGGCTGTCCGCTCCCGCCGTACCGCCACCGAGGCGGCCAGGAACGCCGGCACCAGCAGGGCACTCAAGCTCCAGGCGAGCACACCGCCGCGCCACACCAGATCCTCGGTGCCGAGCAGGGCGTGCCCGACCGCGTTCCCGGCCAGGCCGAGCGCCAGCCCGGCGACCGGCCGGGGCACGGAAGCGGCGACGGCGGCGAGCCAGACCAGGCCGGCGAGCAGCCCGGCGCAGGCCAGCCAGAGCTGGGCCGGGCCGCCGGGTTGCGCGGTGAGCGCCAGCCGGGCCACCGCCAGCACACCCGCGGCGACGAGTCCGACCGGGCCGGCACCGATGCGGCGTACGAGCGTGGGCGCGGCGAGGGCGAGCAGGAACCAGCCGAGCGCGAACGCGCCGAGCAGTTCGGCCGGCGTCTCGGCGGCCTGGCCGAACAGGGTGATGATCGACGGCAGCCAGACCCGCAGCACGTCCAGCAGAATCGCGATACCCAGCGCGAGCGCCAGGGTGGAGAGGTGACGGTGCCGCACGGGCGCCTCTTCTCGTGACCGACGGGGTTTTCGGCACGGCGATTCTGCGGGGCGCGGCGGTGGGCGGTCAACGCGTACCCATGCGAAAGGGCGCCCACCGCGAACGGTGGGCGCCCTTTCGTGGGCCGTCCGGTCAGCGCCGGGTGGCGGCCTTCTTGGCCGGCGCCTTCTTCGCGGGCGCCTTCTTCGCCGCCGTGGTCTTCTTGGCCGTGGCGGACTTCGCCGCGGTCGTCTTCTTGGCGGTGGTGGTCTTCTTCGCCGCGGTGGACTTCGCCGCGGTCGTCTTCTTCGCCGCCGTGGTCTTGGTCGCGGCGGCCTTCTTCGCCGGCGCGGCCTTCTTGGTCGCGGTGGTCTTGGTGGCCTTCGCCGCCGTGGTCTTCTTCGCGGCGCCGGTGGTCTTCGCCGCGGTGGTCTTCTTCGCGGCGCCGGTGGTCTTCTTCGCGGCGGCGGTGTCCTTCGGCACCTTGCCGCTGGCCACCATCTCCTTGAAGCCCGCGCCCGCCCGGAACGTCGGGACGGAGGTCTTCTTGACCTTCACCGCCTCGCCGGTACGCGGATTGCGCGCTGTTCGGGCTCCCCGGACGCGCTTCTCGAACGCTCCGAAACCGGTGATCGCCACCTTCTCGCCCTTGGTGACCGCCGCCTGGACCTCAGCGAGAACCGCGTCGAGCGCGGCCGTCGCCGTCTTCCGGTCCCCCAGGCGAACGGCGAGCGCCTCGATGAGCTCGGCCTTGTTCACGACTTCCTCCCGATTGTGCAACTGACTCGACGCGAGCCATTCTGCGCGCACGGTATGCCCTGTGCTGCCTGGACACAAACATTCGGTGGAAAAAAGCCCTTGTGTCGCAACGGATTCGCCCCCACCGGGTGCACCGGTGGGGGCGAATAGCGCTGGAAGTCAGGCGATCGAGGGCAGGAACGCCGGCCGGGCGGCCTCGTACGCGCTGATCTCAGGCTCGTGCCGGAGGGTGAGTCCAATGTCGTCCAAGCCCTCCATCAGCCGCCAACGGCTGTGGTCGTCCAGCGGGAACGCCCAGGTGGCGTCACCGGCGTGGACCTGACGGGAGGCGAGGTCGACAGTGATCGGCGTGGTCGGCTCGGATTCCACGAGATCCCACAGTTCTTCCACGGCTTTCAATTCCAGCTCGACCGGAAGGAGACCTTCCTTGAGCGCGTTGCCACGGAAGATGTCGCCGAAGCGAGGCGAGATGACAGCCCGGAAGCCCCAGTCCCGCAGCGCCCAGACGGCGTGCTCCCGGGAGGATCCGGTGCCGAACTCGGGGCCGGCGATCAGAATCGACGCACCCGAATGGACGGGATCGTTGAGGACGAATGACGGGTCCTCCCGCCACGCGTTGAACAGACCATCTGCGAATCCGGTCCGGGTCACCCGCTTGAGGTACACGGCGGGGATGATCTGGTCGGTGTCCACGTTGGATCGGCGCAGCGGCACGGCCGTGCCGGTGTGGGTGGTGAACTTGTCCATCTGTCGGCTGCCCTTCTACAGGTCGGCGGGGGCGGCCAGCCGGCCGACCACGGCGGTGGCGGCGGCGACCGGCGGGGACACCAGGTGGGTACGCCCGCCCCGGCCCTGGCGGCCCTCGAAGTTGCGGTTGGAGGTCGAGGCGGAGCGCTCGCCCGGCTTCAGCGTGTCCGGGTTCATGCCCAGACACATGGAGCAGCCGGCGAAGCGCCACTCGGCGCCGGCGTCGGAGAACACCTTGTCCAGCCCCTCGATCTCGGCCGCCTCGCGGACCGCGGCGGAGCCGGGCACCACGAGCATGCGTACGCCGTCGGCGACCCGCCGCCCGCGCAGCACCTCGGCGGCGGCCCGCAGGTCCTCCAGGCGGCCGTTGGTGCAGGAGCCGACGAAGACCACGTCCACGGCGAGGTCGCGCATCGGGGTGCCCGGGGTGAGGTCCATGTACTCCAGCGCGCGACGGGCCGCGACCCGCTCCGGCTCGGTGACGAACTCCTCCGGGTCCGGCACGGTGGCGCCCAGCGGCACGCCCTGCCCGGGGTTGGTGCCCCAGGTCACGAACGGCGTGATCCGGCTCGCGTCCAGCGTGACCTCGGTGTCGAAGGTCGCGCCCTCGTCGGTCGGCAGCGTCCGCCAGTACTCCAGCGCCGCGTCCCAGTCGTCGCCCTGGGGCGCGTTGGGCCGCCCCTTCAGGTACGCGAACGTGGTCTCGTCCGGCGCGATCATGCCGGCCTTGGCGCCCCACTCGATGGACATGTTGGCGATCGTCATCCGCCCCTCCATCGAGAGGTCGCGGATCGCCTCGCCCCGGTACTCGACGATGTGACCGCGCCCGCCGCCGGTGCCGACCTGCGCGATCAGCGCGAGCACCAGGTCCTTGGCGGTGACGCCGGGCGCCAGCTCGCCGACGACGTTCACGGCCATGGTCTTCGGGCGGGCCTGCGGCAGCGTCTGCGTGGCCAGCACGTGCTCGACCTCACTGGTGCCGATGCCGAACGCCAGCGCCCCGAACGCGCCGTGGGTGGCGGTGTGCGAGTCGCCGCACACGATCGTCATGCCGGGCTGGGTGAGGCCGAGCTGCGGGCCGATGACGTGCACGATGCCCTGGTTCTCGTCGCCCAGCGGGTGCAGGCGGACGCCGAACTCGGCGCAGTTGCGGCGCAGCGTCTCGATCTGGGTGCGGGAGGTGGGGTCCGCGATCGTGAGCAGGTCGCCGCGCCGGGAGCGGAAGGCCGGGTCGTCGTACCCGGTCGGGGTGTTGTGGTCCTCGGTCGCAATCGTCAGGTCGGTACGGCGGACCCCGCGCCCGGCCAGACGCAGCCCGTCGAACGCCTGCGGGCTGGTCACCTCGTGCAGCAGGTGCAGGTCGATGAAGAGCAGGTCCGGCTCGCCGTCGGCGGAGCGGACCACGTGTGCGTCCCAGACCTTCTCGGCCAGGGTCCTCGGTTGAGTGACTCCCACCATCTGGACATCCTAAATTCTGGGAGGTAAATTTCGGCTTGTGGGACTCAGTATGAGCGGTGTCGGCGTTCTCGACAAGGCGGTGGTCATCCTGGCCGCCTGTGTCGACGGCGCCAGCCTGGCCGAACTCGTTGAACGCACCAAGCTGCCCCGGGCCACTGCGCACCGGCTGGCACAGGCGCTGGAGATCCACCGGATGCTCGTCCGGGACACCCAGGGGCGCTGGCGCCCGGGTCCACGCCTGGGCGAGCTGGCCAACGCGGCCCCGGACGTGCTCCTGACCGCCGCCGAGCCGCTGCTCGCCGCGCTACGGGACGCCACCGGCGAAAGCGCCCAGCTCTACCTGCGCCGCGCCGACGAGCGGATCTGTGTGGCCGCCGCCGAGCGTGCCAGCGGCCTTCGGGACACCGTCCCGGTCGGCTCGGTGCTGCCGATGACCGCCGGTTCGGCGGCGCAGATCCTGCTCGCCTGGGAGCCGCCGGAGGCGGTCATGCCGCTGCTCCCCCGCTCCAAGTTCACCGGCCGCACGCTGGCCGAGGTGCGGCGGCGCGGATGGGCGCAGAGCGTCGCGGAGCGGGAGGCGGGTGTGGCGAGCGTCTCGGCGCCGATCCGCGACCGCACCGGGCGGGTGATCGCCGCGATCAGCATCTCCGGCCCGATCGAGCGCCTCGGCCGCCGCCCCGGGGAACGCCACGCCATGGCCGTGGTCCGAGCCGGCCAGCGCCTCTCCGGCCTCTGACCCACCCTCCTATCGCGTTGATCATGAAGTTAGCGGCATTTTTGATCTCCCCAACTACCGCTAACTTCATGATCAACGGGGTGAGGGGGGTGAGGGTGGGGGATGCGGAACGGCCCGCCTCGCTTGGCGAGACGGGCCGTTCCTGGGTGTAGCCCCGACCGGATTCGAACCGGCGCTACCGCCTTGAGAGGGCGGCGTCCTGGGCCGCTAGACGACGGGGCCAGGCACTTTTCGTGCTTCACCACCCTGCCGGGCGGTGTGGCAGTAGTCTAGCGGCATCCCGTCCGGCAGCACCGAGGGGGGCCACCCCCTGCGCACGTGGCCAGGACAGCAGAAAGCCCGCCCCGGAAAACGGGACGGGCTGTCGGTGCTGTAGCCCCGACCGGATTCGAACCGGCGCTACCGCCTTGAGAGGGCGGCGTCCTGGGCCGCTAGACGACGGGGCCAGAACCTTCATTGCACTCCGTCAGCGTGAGCTGCCGGAATCCAGCGTCCGAGGGTTCTCGCGAACCCGCGGCTGCGCTGGGGTACCAGGACTCGAACCTAGACTAACTGAACCAGAATCAGTCGGGCTGCCAATTACCCCATACCCCATTGGCCCCTTGCGGCGCCGGGAATGAACTTTACCCTCCCGGTGCCGACAGGCCAAATCCAACCCCTCGAAACCCACCTGACCAGCGGAAACGAGGCATCGGAGCGAATCAGGCGACGGGGACCACCGGGTTGCTCAGCTCCCCGATCCCCTGGATCCGCACGGTGACCGTATCCCCCTCGGTGAGCGGGCTAACCCCCGCCGGCGTGCCGGTCAGGACCACGTCGCCGGGCAGCAACGTCATCACGTGCGAGATGTACGACACCAGGCCGGGAACGTCGAACACCATGTCCTTGGTCCGGCCGAGCTGGCGTACCTCCATCTCCTCCGGGTTGCGGCCCACCTCACACCGGATCTCCAGGTCGCTGACGTCGAGACCGGTGGTGATCCAGGGACCGATCGGGCAGAACGAGTCGAAGCCCTTGGCGCGGGTCCACTGCCCGTCGGAGCGCTGAAGGTCCCGCGCGGTGACGTCGTTGGCGCAGGTGTAGCCGAAGATGGCCCGCTCGGCGGCGGCCCGGTCGGCCCGGCGGGCGCCCGGTGCGCCGATCACCACGGCGAGTTCTGCCTCGTGCTCGACCTGCTTGGAGAAGATCGGCAGCCGGATGGCGTCGCGCGGGCCGATCACCGAGGTGGACGGCTTGAGGAAGAGCAGCGGCTCCTTGGGCACCTCGCTGCCGTGCTCGGCGGCGTGCTCGGCGTAGTTACGGCCGACACAGACCACCTTGCTGGGCAGGATCGGCGACAGCAGCCGGACGTCGGAGAGCGCCCAACGGGCACCGGAGAACTGGATCTGCCCGAACGGGTGGCCCTCGATCTCGGCGATGGTCAGGCCCTGCGGCCCGGCCTCCGGCTCGCCCTCGACGACCCCGAACGACATTCCCTTGGCATGAGCAAAACGAGCGATACGCACCCGGCCAATCTATCCCCGCCCGCGTGCCGCCCGGCGGACACCGGCAGGCGGCACGCCCGGCCGCCGCGCCACGCCCTCGCCGACCGCCGCCGGGCCCCGGACCGGCCAAGTGCCGAGCAGGGTACGCGCGATCGCGCCGGACGGGGCGGGAATGGCGGCTTCGTACCCGCCCGGCGGCCCCCGGCCCATAGCTTCGGGTCCGGAGGTTCGTTGGTATGCCTGCATCGAGACGACACCACAGGGCCCTGGCAGTGTTCGTGAACTGCCTCGGCGTCATCGCCGCCGTACCGGCGCTGTCCCCGGCGACGCCAGGCGCGGCCGCCGCCCCCGCCCGTCCGGCCCCACCACCGGCGGTCATCCCCGGTGCCGCGGCCACCCCGATCCCGACCGGCGTGCCGGCGGTGCCCCCGGCGGTGCCGACCACCGGCCCGGCCCCGGTCCGGCCGTCGATGCCCCCGGTCAGCGTGGCGGTGGGCGCGTCGGGCACCCCGGCGCCGGGCTACCGGATCGAGGTCCGCAACGCCGGCTCGGCGCCCGTCGACACGATGGTCCGGCAGGAGCTGCCGAACGGCTCGCGGGCCACCACGGTGACCGGCGGTGGCCGGGCCAGCCGACCCGCCGGGATGAGCGCCGGTGAGGTGACCTGGCGGCTGCGGCTGCCGGCGAAGAGCACCACAACCCTGCACACCGCGCTGTCGGTCCCCGGTCCGGGCCGCTCGGTGACCGCACCCACCTGCGTCTACGGCACGGACGGCACCCGTCCCTTCGACTGCGCCACGGCGACCTGGGTGGGCGCCGCGACGGCCCCGGCGGCACAGGTCACCGCCGCCCCGGCCTGGCGGCGGCCCCCGGTGCTGCTTGCCGCGTTCACCGCGCTGCTGGTGGTCACCGCAGGTGTGCTGTGGTGGGCGGTGTGGCGCCGCCGCCGACGCACCGCGGCGGGAAGCGCCGCGCCGGGCAGCACGGCCCGCGGCGGGACGGGCGCCCCCGGAGGCGGCGCGACGCCCACCGGTACGCCCGTGGGCGGCGCCATGCACACCGGCACCCCCGGAAGCGGTGTGCCCGGCGCAGGCATGCCGGGCGGAGCCGGACCGGGCCAGGGACCACCCGAACGCGGCACCGTCTATCCGCGTACGGCAGTGCCGTCGCCCGCGAGCCGCCGTCGCCGGCCGCCGGTCTGGCTCGTGGTCGGCGTGGCGGCCGCGGTGCTCGCCGGTGTGGTCGGCGCGGCCGCCTGGTCGGCCACGCAGCGGGTGGCCGCGATGGACACCACCAAGCAGCCGACGAGCGGCGCGTGGGTGGGCAGCAGCGTCACCGGCGCGCTGGGCCAGCCGCTGCGCGAGACCGCGTTCGAGTTCACCGTCTACCGGGTGAGCTGCGGCGCCGGCGTCCTGCCGGCGGCGCCGGGCGGCGGACGCCCCTGCCTGGCCACGGTCGGGGTGCGCAACCTCACCAACGAGGACCAGACCTGGCACGGGCAGTTGCAGCGGGCGTACCTGCCGAGCGGCAACTGGGTGGCAGCCGACGAGGACGCGACCCGCGTGGCGAACCTGGGCCGGGACGTCTTCTCCCAGCCGGTGGCCGCCGGGCGGCGGGTGCTGCTACCCCTGGTGTTCACCATGCGCGGCGACGAGCCGCCGAAGCGGTTGGAGCTGCGCAGCGGCGTCTTCTCCGCGGGCGTGCGGGTGGACGTGGCGTGATCCGGGCACGGGCGGCGGTCGTACCCTGGGGTGTGTGACCGCCGCCCTCGCCCCCGCGCTCGACCTGGCCGACTGGCGGGCGCGCCGGCACGCCCACGAGGCGCGGGTGGACGCCTGGCTGACGCCGCACCTGGCCCGCCGCCGTTCCGGGGTGAAGCACCCGGTGGAGGACTTCCTGTTCACCTACTACTCGCACCGCCCGGCGCAGTTGCGCCGCTGGCACCCGGGTGCGGGCGTGGTGCTGCGCGACGCCGACCCGGCCGGTTTCGGCCCGGACTACACCGCGAGCGCCGCCGGGCTCACGCTCGACACCGATCGGGTACGCGCGCGGCGCGCCGAGTCGATCGCCTGGATCCGTACGCTGCTCGCGGCGACCGCCGGGCGCCCGGCGCAGTTCGGCTGTTTCGGCATGCACGAGTGGGCGATGGTCTACCGGCAGACCCAGGAGCAGGTACGGCACAACGCCTGGCCGTTACGGCTGAGCCCGGCGGCGACGGCGGAGGTGGTCGAGGAGCGCGGCGTGCGGTGCAGCCACTTCGACGCGTTCCGGTTCTTCACCGCGCCGGCCCGGCCGCTCAACGTGCTCCAGCCGACCCGGGAGGGTCAGCACGCGCTGGAGCAGCCGGGCTGCCTGCACGCCAACATGGATCTCTACAAGTGGGCGTACAAGCTGTCGCCGCTGGTGCCGTCGGAGCTGGTGGCGGACTGCTTCGCGCTGGCCCGGGAGATCCGGGAGCTGGACATGCGGGCCAGCCCGTACGACCTGGCCGACCTGGGTTACCCGCCGGTGCGGGTGGAGACGCCGGAGGGCCGGGCCGAGTACGCCGCCGCCCAGCGCGGGTTCGCCGAGCGGGCCGCCGGGTTGCGTACCCGGCTGCTGGCCGCGCTGGACCGGGCCGCGCCGGCCGGCCGACGCTGAGCGCGGGGCCGGCCGGCGCGGGGATCAGTTCGCGGCGCAGGTCAGCGCCGGCGCCGGGTTCGGGACGGCACCGTCGGCCAGGAACCCGAACGTGGTCTGGGCGGCCGGGGCCAGGGCGCCGTTCCAGCTCGCGTTCCGGGCGGTCACCGTGGTTCCGCTCTGCGTCACGTCCGCGCTCCACGCCTGGCTGATCCGCTGGCCGGCGGTGAGCGGGAAGCGCACGGTCCAGCCGGCGATCGACGCGGCGCCGCCGTTGCGGACCGTCACCTCCCCCTGGAAGCCGCCGGGCCACTGACCGGCGAGGCGCCAGGTGGCGGTGCAGCCGCCGGCCGTGGGCGTCGGGCTGGCGGTGGGTGACGGGCTGGTCGTCGGTGACGGGCTGGTCGTGGGCGTCGGGCTGACGGTCGGCGACGGTGTGGGGCTGCCGGTCGGGGACGCGGTCGGGCCGGGCGTGGTCCGGTCCAGCGCGGCGACCAGCGCCGGGTACCACCTGTCGGACATCTTCTGGTCGCCGGCGGCGTTCGGGTGCACGCCGTCGTACGTGTCGGTGGCGGTGCTGAACCCGGTCCACTGGTCGACCACCACGATCGGCGACGCGGCTGTCGTCTTCCCGGCCGCCCAGCCGTCGACGAGCGAGTTGAGCGCCACCGTCCGCTGGCCGCACTCGGGGCAGCTCGCCGGGTTCATCGGGATGATCTTCGCGACCAGCACGGTCATGGCCGGGTTGGCGGCCCGCATCTGGTCCACCAGCTTCGAGTAGGCGGCCAGGATCGTGGCGGGCGCGATGTTGCTCCACACGTCGTTGGTGCCGAAGTGCATGAGCACGACGTCCGGCCGGGTGGCGGCCAGCCAGCCCGGCAGCAGGTTCTGGTTCGCCACGTTCGTCGCGAGGTAGCCGCCGTGCCCTTCGTTGTCGCCGTCGTACGGCACACCGCAGCCCTGCGGCCCGAGCGTACCGACGAAGTCGACGTCGGTGTGGCCGGTGGACTGGAGGCGGTTCCAGAGCACTGCCCGCCAGCAGCCCGGCGACCCGGTGATGGAGTCGCCGAGCGGCATGACGCGGACCGGGGTGGCCGCCGCGGCGGCCGGGGGTGTGGTGGCGGTGAGGGCGAGGCCGAGGGCGAGGGCCGGCAGCAGCGCGGCGAGCGCGGTCAGCGCGGCGCGCAGGGGGTTTCGGGACATGCGGAAGGGACTCCTGTCACGGTGACGTGGTGGTCGGTGACGGCCCTGAAGCTCCCGTACGCATTGAAGCGCTTCGACGCCTCCGGCTCAACCCTCCGGGTGCCCCCGATGGCGGTTCCACTCCGGGGCGAGGATCGACATGACGGTGGCGTCCACCCAGTCGTCGCCGTCGCGCAGCACCTGGCGCAGCGTCCCCTCGGCGACGAAGCCCACCTTCTCGTAGGCGCGCCGGGCACGGGGGTTGAACGCGAACACCTCCAGCCCGATGCGGTGCAGGCCGAGCTGCTCGAAGCCGTACCCGACGATGAGCCGGACCGCCTCGGTGCCGAGGCCGCGGTCGCGGCCGCCGGGGCCGATGAGCGTGCGGAAGTTACAGCTCGCGTTGGCCCGGTCCCACTCGTTGAGGACCACCTCGCCGACGCAGGCGCCACCGGCCCGGTCCACCACCGCGAGGTCGAGCCGGTCGTCCTGCCTGTTGCGGGTGCCGTACCAGGCGCGCAGCCGGGACGGCTCGAACGTCTCGCCGGCCGGGCTGCCGGTCAGCCGGACCGCCTCCGGGTCGGCCAGGATCGTGGCGAGCGCCGGCAGGTCGTCGTCGTGGAACGGGCGCAGCACCACGCGCTCGCCGGTGAGCGTGGGCTTGACGGAGAAGTCGATCACGTGGCGAAATTCTCCGGGCGGCGCGCGTGGCGGCTCAACATATTTTCGGTCAGTCGCCGTCCACCCGGCGGTCGCGTTTGCGCTGGGACTGGCGCTTCTTCTCGGCCAGGCGGCGTTCCTTGGCGCCGCGCGACGGGCGGGTCGGGCGACGTGGCTTCGGCGGCGGCGCGACCGCCTCGCGCAGCAGCGCGGCCATCCGTGCCCGGGCGGCCTCCCGGTTGGCCAGTTGCGCGCGGTGCTCACTGGCGGTCACGGTCAGCACGCCGTCGACCAGGCGGCCGGCGAGCCGGGCCAGCGCCCGTTCCCGCAGCGTCTCCGGCACGCTCGGCGAGCCGCCCAGGTCGAAGCTCAGCTCCACCCGGGAGTCGGTGGTGTTCACTCCCTGCCCGCCCGGGCCGGACGAGCGGGAGAACCGCTCCCGCAGCTCGGCGGCGGGAACCACGAGCCGATCGGTGACCCGCAGTCCGTCGTCCACTCCCCGAGGCTAGCGCCCGGCGCGGTGACTCGGGGTGGGGGTGGCGCTCGGCGTGGGACCGGCCCGTTCCTCGCCGCCGCCGGACGCCGCGTACGCGGCCGCACCGACGAGCAGCAGGGCGATCACCGCGAGCTTGAGGACCACGCCCCGGATCGCGAGCCAGGCGTTGCGCCGCGCGCCGGGGACGCTGGTCCGGATCGTCTGGTAGTCCGTCCAGCCGCGTTTCGCCCGCGCGTAGGAGGCGCCGACACCGGCGCCGATGATCAGGCCCACCACGAGGAGGGCCGCAATGACAGCTTGCTCCACCTCCGCCAGTATCCATACTCAGCGTAATATTTCTATGCCCCAATGATCCCACGCCGGATATCCGACACTTCGCACCGATCTTGCGACGCCTGTGCAGGTCAGCGCCGCGCGGGGCGCCGAAGCAACCCCGCGCGGGTGGCCGCGCCGGCGGCTCAGCCGCCCCGGCCGATGATGGTGTCGGCGGTCTGCTGGACCTGGTCGATCGGGATGGCGAAGCCGATGCCGATGGAGCCGTTGCCGTCGATGGTGGCGATCGCGGTGTTCACGCCGACCACCTCGCCGCGCGCGTTCACCAGCGGCCCGCCGGAGTTGCCCGGGTTGATGGAGGCGTCGGTCTGCACCGCCGTGTGCCGGCCGTTGCCGATCCGTACCTGCCGGTTGAGCGCGCTGACGATGCCCGCGGTGACCGTCCCGGCGAGCCCGAGCGGCGACCCGACCGCGAGCACCGGCTCCCCCACCCTCGTCGAGTTCGCCTTGGCCAGCGGCAACGGCGGCAACCCGGCCGACACGGGCACCTTCAGAACCGCCAGGTCGCTGGCCGGTTCCCGGCCCACCACCTCGGCCGGGAAACGCCGTCCGTCCGAGGTCTCCACAGTGACCGCGCCGGAACCGCCCCGGGCCAGGATGTGGTCGTTGGTGACGATGTGCTGCTCGTTGTCAATGGCGAACCCGGAGCCTGACGCGGACGCGCCGGAGCGGCCCCCGACCATCACCGAGACCACCCCGGGCACCGTCTTGCCTGCGGCGGTGACCAGCTCGGCCGGCACCGGCGCGGCGGACGCCGCTGTCGGTCCCGGCGCGCCCCGGTCGGCCGCCCAGGTGCCGGCCGCCGCGCCGGAGACGGTGGACAGCGCCACCACCGCCGCCACGCTCAGCAGCCGGTGCCGCAGGCTGCGCCGCCCGGCCTCCGGCCCACCCCCGGGTACGTCCCGGTAGCCGCGCCCGTCCGGGTCCAGCTCCGGCGAGACGAACCACGGTCCGCGCGGCTCGCCGAGTCCGGTCTGCACTGCCATGCCTGGCTCCTCACGTGTCGTGCGGTCGTGCGGTCGTGGTGTGCGGGGTCAGGGCAGCCGGGAGAACCACCGCAGCGAGCCGGCGGCGGCGCCCATCGCCAGGACCAGCCCGAGGCCGATGAAGCGGGCCGAGATGTCCTGCCGTTCGGTGCGGTAGCCGACCGAGGTGCCGATGTCCTCGTAGACGTCCTTCAGCTCCGCGGTGGTGGACGCCTCGTGGAAGCCGCCGCCGGTCTGCTCGGCGACCGCCCGCAGCGTCTGGCCGTCCACCGGCACCTGGATCGCCCGGCCGCCCCGGTCCACCGAGCCGCCGGGCGTGCCGAAGGAGATGGTGTGCACCGGCACCTTCGCGGCGACCGCCTGGTCGGCGGCCTCCATCGGGTCCATGCCGGAGGTGTTCGCGCCGTCGGAGAGGATGATGATCCGGGCCGGCGGCGGATCCTTGGCGGCGGTGGCGTCCAGGCTCTTGACCGCGCCGAGCGACGTGCTGATCGCCTCGCCGATGGCGGTGCCCTGCACACCGGTGATGCCCTCGGCGAGCCGCCCGATGCCGTCGTGCAGCGCCTCCCGGTCGGTGCTCGGCGGCACCAGCACCGCCGCGCTGCCGGCGAACGCGACGAGGCCGACGTTGAACTCGTCCGGCAGCCCGTCGACGAACCGCCGGCCCGCCTCCTTGGCCGCGCTCAACCGGTCCGGGTCCACGTCACCGGCGAGCATCGAGGTGGAGACGTCCACCGCGACCATCACGGTGGCCCGTTCCCGGGGCACCCGCACCTCCGCCTCGGGCCGGGCGAACCCGACCACCAGCAGCGCCAGCATGGCGAGGAACAGGCCCGCCGGGACGTGCCGCCGCCAGGCCGGGCGGCGCGGGGCGACCCGGTCCAGCAGGCGCAGGTTGGTGAAGCGCACCGCGTACCTGCTCTGCCGCCGTTGCAGCACCAGGTAGCCGGCGACCAGGGCGACGACGGCGAGCAGCAGCCAGAGGCGGGCGGGTGACTGCCAGGTCATGCGACACCTCCGCGGGCGGCGGCCGGCACCGTGGCCAGCCGGCGCTGCTCGTGCACGTACCGGACGACGTCCGCGCACCAGTCCCGATCGGTGCACAGCGCCAGATGGGTCGCGCCGGCCCGGCGCAGCGTGCGGCGCACCTGGTCGCGCTGCTCGGCGGCGGCGCGCGCGTACCGCTCGCGCAGGCCCGGGTCGCCGGTCCACACCTCGCGGTGCCGGCCGCTCTCCGGGTCGACGAGCGTGACCAGGCCGACGTCGGGCAGTTCCAGCTCGCGCGGGTCGGTCACCTCGACCGCGAGCACCTGGTGCCGCACCGCGAGGCGGCGCAGCGCCGCGGCCCACGGGGGCGGCGCGGCGTCCGGGTCGTCGGGCAGCTCGTCGAGGAAGTCGGAGACGATCACCACGAGCCCGCGCCGGGTGGCGACGCGCTGGAGACCGTCCAGCCCTTCGGCAAGGCCGGGCGTCGCGTCCCGCGGTCCCGCGCCGTCGGAGTCCGGCCCGTCTCCGGTACGCGGGGCGCCGAGCAGCGCGCGGAGCAGCCCGAGCAGATGGGTACGCCCGCTGCGGGCCGGGAACCGGCGCAGCCCGTCCGGCGTGAGCACCTGGGCGCCGAGCCGGTTGCCGACCCCGGCGGTGAGGAAGCCGATCGCGGCCACGGCGGCCACCGCCAGTTCCCGTTTGTCCAGCGTGGACGTCCCGTACTCCATGCTGGGACTGGCGTCGACGAGCAGCCAGGTGGTCAGTTCGCGGTCCGCGTCGACCTCGCGTACGTGCGGAACTGTGGTCCGGGCGGTGACCGCCCAGTCCATCCGGCGTACCTCGTCCTCGCCGGGGCGGTACTCGCGGCCGCCGGCCGCCTCGCTGCCGGGTCCGGGCAGCAGGCCGCGGTACCGGCCGTGCAGCAGGCCGTCGAGCCGTCGGGTCACTGTCAGCTCCAGCCGGCGCAGCCGCTGGTCCGGGGCGAGATCGGCGAGCCCGGGTTCGGCCGCGCCGGTCATGCCGCCGCCAGGTCGTTCATCGTCTCCGTGGGCCCGTTCACCAGCCGGGGTGGCGGTACCGCCTCGATCACGCGGCGCACCACGTCCTCGCCGGAGATCCCGTCGGCGATCGCGTCGAAGGAGAGCACGAGCCGGTGCGCCAGCACGTCCACCGCCAGTTCCCGGATGTCCTCGGGGAGCACGTAGTCCCGGCCGTGGACGAGCGCCTGGGCGCGGGCGGCGGCCACCAGGCCGAGCGTGGCCCGGGGGCTGGCACCGTACGCCAGCAGGGGCGCGACGTCGGGCAGGCCGAAGCGTTCCGGGTCGCGGGTGGCGAGGATGAGGCGGACCACGTACTCGGCGAGCGCGTGGTGGACGAACACGTCGGTGGCGCGGCGCTGGAGTTCGCGCAGCCGGGCCGGGTCGAGCACGGTACACGCGGTGGGGCGTTCGGCGCTCATCCGGTAGAGGATGGCCAGTTCGTCGGCGTCGCTCGGGTAGTCGACCACGACCTTCATCAGGAAGCGGTCGCGCTGCGCCTCGGGGAGCTGGTAGACGCCCTCGGACTCGATCGGGTTCTGGGTGGCCAGGACCAGGAACGGGTCCGGCACCGGCCAGCTCCGGCCGGCGATGGAGACCTGCCGCTCGGCCATCGCCTCGAGCAGCGCCGACTGCACCTTGGCCGGGGCCCGGTTGATCTCGTCGGCGAGCACCAGGTTCGCCATGATCGGCCCCAGCTCCACGTCGAACTGCTCGGTCGAGGCGCGGTAGATGCGGGTGCCGACGATGTCGGAGGGGACCAGGTCGGGGGTGAACTGGATCCGGGAGAACGTGCCGCCGACCACTGTGGCGAGCGTCTGCGCCGCCAGCGTCTTGGCCACTCCCGGTACGCCCTCCAGCAGGCAGTGCCCGTCGGCGATCAGAGCGGTGAGCAGGCGGTCGACGAGCCGATCCTGCCCGACGATCACGCGTCTGACCTCGGCGAGGGTCTGTTCCAGCTCGACGCCGCTCGCGTCGGCGTCGACCGGGCTGAGCACGCTGGCCGGGGTGTCCGAGATGTCCGTCACGGTGCTTGCTTCCCGTGCCGGACCGCCGACAAACGTCGGATTATCGGCCCCTGGGCGGCCGTTCCCTCAACGGACGGGCACCATCTCCCCGATCGGGCGGGAACGGCACGAACCGGCGCGGCACCGGCCGGACCGGCACGGAACACGACACCGGTCCCCGCCGGAGCGGGGACCGGTGCGGGGCCGGACGGGTCAGTTGGCGATGACCAGGTGGAACGGCCGGTCGGCGGCGCCACCGGTGGAGTTGCGGGTCTGCACGAAGACCGCGTTCGGGGTCAGCGTGCGAGGCGCGACCGACACCTCACCGGCGGGCGGCACGTTCGCCGTGTCGTTCGTGCCGATGGTCGCCACGTACGCCTTGGCGGACACGTTGTAGTCCAGCAGCACCTGGTACTGCCCGGCGGACACGCCGGTGCCCGGGGTGAACCGGAACGAGGACACCACGTTGCCGGAGTGCTGCAACAGCGTCCCGTTGGCCGCCACGACGGCCCAGGCGACCTGGCCGGCGGCCGGTGGGGCCAGGGTGGCCCGCATCGCGGTCCGGGCGGCCTGCCGCTCGACGGCGGTCACCGGCGGCTGCGCCGTGGAGTGCCGGACGCCGGGCTGTGGCTTCGCCTCCGGCTGGGCGGCCGCGGCGATCCCGCCACCGGCCAGGCTGAGCGACAGCGCGGCGAGCGCCACCACCGTCGCCTTTCGCTTGAAGAATGTGGCCATGAGTTCTCCCTTTGTGGGCCGTGGTGATACGGCGACTGCGCGCGTCAAATTGCGGATCATCGGGTATCCGCCGGGAGCGCATCGCTCGTGAGCTGGCCTTACTACAGAGAGTCGCGACGTCTCAACCAGGTGGAACCTAGCACCGTAAAATGCAGGTGGTCAATAGTGTTATTGCGTGTCCGACCGATCCTCGAAGTTGCCCCAAAATTGCGAGGAACAATTCGCGAAATTGTTTCGGAGGACGTCGCGTCCGCCCGGCTCCGGGTAGCCTCACCATCATGATCACCCTGCCGCCACTGCCCCGGGCCGGCACCCGGGGCGGCCGCCCGGCCACCGTCGCGTGCTGGCTCGCGGTCGCGCCGGTCGCCGCGTGGGCGCTGGTACGCCTGACCGGACTGGAACGCGGTCCGCTGGTGCTGGCGTTCGCGTTCACGCCGTACGTCGCCGCCGTGGCCCCGGTCGTGGCGGTGGCGGCGCTCGCCCTGCGGCGCCGCGCCCCGGCGGTGGTCGCGGCCCTCGCCGCGGTGGCGCTGATCGTCGCGGTGGCGCCCCGCGCGATTCCCGGCGACCGGCCCGCCGCCGCCGCCGGGCCGACGCTGCGGCTGCTCACCGCCAACCTGCGCCTCGGCTCGGCCGACCCGGCGGCGCTGGTCGGCCTGGTCCGCGATCAGCGGGTGGACGTGCTCACGGTGCAGGAACTCACCCCGGCGCTCGCGGCCGAGCTGGACCGGCTCGGCCTGGCCACGCTGCTGCCGCACCGGTCGCTGAGCCCCGAGGTCGGCTCGACCGGCTCCGGCGTGTACGCCCGGCACCCGCTGCGCGATGCCGGTCACCGGCGCAACCAGGGCTTCTTCTTCACCCAGGCGTACGCGACGGTGACGGTGCCGGGGGCGCCGTCGCTGCGGGTGGAGTCGGCGCACCCGGCCGCGCCGTACGCCCCGGACGTGGTGCCGGACTGGTGGACCGACCAGCGCGCCCAGCCACCGGCCACCCCGGACGGCGGGCTGAGCGTGCTGGCCGGTGACTTCAACGCCACGCTCGACCACGCGGCGCTGCGCCGCCTGATCGCCACCGGCTACACCGACGCGGCGGATGCGGCCGGGGCCGGGTTCGGCGGCACCTGGGGCCCGTACGACGGCGACCCGATCCCGCCGGTCGCCATCGACCACGTGCTCGTGGACCGGCGCATCGCGGTGCACGCCGCCGGCACCCACCCGGTGCCGGGCAGCGACCACCGCGCGCTGCTGGCCGAGCTGCGCCTGCCCGCCGGCTGAGTCAGGCCGCCGTCCCGCCCGGCACCCGGGCCCGGTCCAGGCCGTAGGTGAGCGCGTCGACCAGGGCGTGCCAGCTCGCCTCGACCACGTTCGGGTGCACGCCCACAGTGGTCCAGTCGCGGCCGACGCCGGCCGTCTCCACGAGCACGCGCGTGACCGCGCCGGTGCCGTGGCTGCCCTCCAGGATGCGCACCTTGTAGTCGGCCAGCTCGAACTCGCGCAGCTCCGGGTAGTGGCGGGCCAGACCCACCCGCAGAGCCTCGTCCAGCGCGTTGACCGGGCCGTTGCCCTCGGCGGTGGCGATCACCCGCTCGCCTCGTACGCGAATCTTCACTGTGGCCTCGGAGACCACGGCGCCGTCCTCGCGGTGCTCGACGATCACCCGGTACGACTCCAGCGCGAACGGCCGGACCGGCGCGGCGCCCGGCAGCTCGGAGCGGACCAGCAGCTCGAACGAGGCGTCGGCGGCCTCGAACGACCAGCCGTCGGCCTCCAGTTCCTTCACGCGCCCGGTGACCCGGGACAGGGTGTCCGGATGGCCGGCCAGGTCCAGACCGAGCTCACGGCTCTTGAGCTCGATGCTGGCCCGGCCGGCCATCTCGGTCACCAGGATCCGCATGTCGTTGCCCACCACAGTGGGTTCCACGTGGTTGTAGAGCAACGGGTCGACCTTGATCGCGCTCGCGTGCAGCCCGGCCTTGTGAGCGAAGGCGGCGGCCCCGACGTAGGCCTGGTGGGTGTCGGGGGCGATGTTGGCGATCTCGGCGATGGCGTGCGAGACCCGCACCATCTGTTCCAGGCAGCCCTCCGGTAGGACGGGCATGCCCAGCTTGAGCTGGAGGTTGGCGACGATCGCGAAGATGTCGGCGTTGCCGGGGCGCTCGCCGTACCCGTTGGCGGTGCCCTGCACGTGCCGGACGCCCGCCTCGACCGCGGCGATCGTGTTCGCGACCGCGCAGGCGGTGTCGTTCTGCGCGTGCATGCCGAGCCGTTCCGGCGCGATCCCGGTCCGCGCCACCAGTCCCTCGATCACGGCGGTGACCTGGGAGGGCAGCATGCCGCCGTTGGTGTCGCAGAGCACGAACCGCTCGGCGCCGGCGGCCAGTGCGGTCTCCGCCACGGCGGAGGTGTAGCCCGGGTCGAAGCGGAACCCGTCGTAGCAGTGCTCCCCGTCGACGAAGACGCGCCGGCCCTGCGCCACCAGGTACGAGACGGTGTCGCGGATCATCGCGAGGTTCTCCTCGGCGGTGGTGCGCAGCGCCCGCTCCACGTGCCGCAGGTCCGCCTTGGCGACCAGGGCCACGGCCGGGGTCTGCGCGTCGAGCAGGCCGCGCACCTGCGGGTCGTCCTCGACCGCGAGGCCGGCCTTGCGGGTGGCGCCGAAGGCGACCAGGATCGCGTGCCGCAGCTCCAACTCGGTACGGGCGCGGCGGAAGAACTCGGTGTCCTTGGGCACCGCGCCCGGCCAGCCGCCCTCGATGAAGCCGACTCCGAGGTCGTCCAGCAGGCGGGCCACCGCCAGCTTGTCGACCACCGAGTACGTGAGCCCTTCGCGCTGCGCGCCGTCGCGCAGCGTCGTGTCGTATACCTGGAACGTCATCGGAGTCCTCTTCTCGTGCCCTGGGGAGCAAACAAAAAGACCCCCCGCGGATGCGGGAGGTCTGCGCGCTCGGCGAGGGAAGGGCCGGCGCGCTAGCTGCTAATGATCAGGACGAAGCTGGTCACGACCCGTACTCTGCCACCCCGCCCCCGGTTTTGGGAGGCGTAACCCATATTCCGGGACGACGACCCGCCCGGTGATCGTCTTCACACCCGGGCACGCCCGCCACGAGCGCAAACGGGGCTACGGAAGAATCTTGAACAGATCCAGTTACTGGCCCGGCGGTGCTGCCGGGCCACGCTCAAGGAGGACCCGTGCTCACTGTCGGTGACCACTTCCCCGAGTACGAACTCACCGCCTGCGTGTCGCTCGACGCCGACAAGGCGTTCGAGACGATCAACCACAAGTCCCACGAGGGCCAGTGGCGCGTCGTGTTCTTCTGGCCGAAGGACTTCACCTTCATCTGCCCGACCGAGATCGCCGAGTTCGGCCGCCTCAACGGCGAGTTCGCCGACCGGGACGCCCAGGTGCTCGGCGTCTCCGTCGACAACGAGTTCGTCCACTACGCCTGGCGCAAGGACCACCCGGACCTGCGCGAGCTGCCCTTCCCGATGCTCAGCGACATCAAGCGTGAGCTGACCTCCGCCTGCGGCGTGCTCGGCTCCGACGGTGTCGCGCAGCGGGCCACCTTCATCGTGGACCCGAACAACGAGATCCAGTTCGCCATGGTGACCGCCGGTTCGGTCGGCCGCAACGTCTCCGAGGTGCTGCGGGTGCTCGACGCGCTCCAGACCGACGAGCTGTGCCCGTGCAACTGGAACTCCGGCGGCGCGACGCTCGACGCCAACGCGCTCCTCGCCGGCGCCGGGGCCTGACATGGGCCTGGACGTGATCAAGGCAGGTCTGCCCGAGTACGCCAAGGACATCCGGCTCAACCTCGGCTCCACCATCACCACCTCGACGCTGAAGCCGGAGCAGGCGTGGGGCACCGCCCTGGCCTGCGCGGTGGCGGCCCGCAACCCGGTGGTGCTGCGGGAGATCGCCGCCGAGGCGGCCGGTCACCTCACGCCCGAGGCGGTCCAGGCGGCCAAGGGCGCGGCGGCGGTCATGGCGATGAACAACGTCTACTACCGGGCCAAGCACCTGATCGGCGACGAGCAGTACGCGTCGCTGCCGGCCCGCCTGCGGATGCAGATCATCGCCCGCCCCGGCGTGGAGAAGACCGACTTCGAGCTGTGGTGCCTCGCCGTCTCGGCGATCACCGGCTGCGGCGTCTGCCTGGAGTCGCACGAGAAGACGCTGCGCGCCGCCGGGTTCAGTCGTGAGCAGGTGCACGAGGGGCTGCGGATCGCCGCCGTCGTACACGCCGCCGCGGTGACCCTGGACGCGGAGGCCGCACTGGCCTGATCCACCCTCCGCGCGCCCGACCGGCGCCGCGCGGGCCGACGACCCGAGGGGCCGGCGTCACCAGCGTGGCGCCGGCCTCGGCGTCTGCGGGCCGTCCGCCGGCCCTTCGGCGGTTGGCCCCCGGACAGCGTGGGTAACCCTCCCGACTGATGACGGCGCCGCGACAGCCGCGGCCCTCGGGACGGGAGGCGGCACATGGACGGACTGGACCCGCGCGCCACGCACGGCGGCACCGAGCCGATCCTCGACGACGGCCGGGGCACGGTCGCCGGCGGCGCTCCGGCGGGCGCCTTCGACCCGTGGCGCTACCGCGACGAGGCGGGCGTGGCGAGCGCCGACCTGACCGGCTACAAGGTCGAGGCCACCGACGGCGCCATCGGCAAGATCGACCGGGCGAGCCACGAGGTGGACGACAGCTACCTGGTCGTGGACACCGGGCCGTGGGTCTTCGGCAAGAAGGTGATGCTCCCGGCCGGGACCGTGAACCACGTCGACCACGACGCCCGCACCGTGCACGTCGACCGGGAGAAGGACCAGATCAAGGCCGCCCCGGAGTACGACGAGTCCAGCCACGCCGACCCGGGCTACCGGGACCGGCTGGGCGGCTACTACGGCGAGAACCACTCGGCGCTGCCGCCGGACGTACCGCCGCGCATCTGACACCTCGGCGACGGCCGGCGGGGACGTGCTGACGCCCCGCCGGCCGTTACCGTGTCAGCTGTGGACGCCCCGGAGAGCCCCTTCCCCGCCCTGTTCAACTTCCGCGACGTCGGCGGATACGCCGCTCGCGACGGGCGCACCGTCCGCCGCGGCCGGCTCTACCGCTCCGACTCGCTGCACCGCATCGACGACACCGACCGGACGGCGTTCACCGCGCTCGGCATCCGTACCGTGATCGACCTGCGCCGGCCGTCCGAGGTGGAACGCGACGGGCGGGTGCCCGACTACGACGGCCTGACCTACCGGCACATCCACCCCGAGCACGCCGACTGGGCCGCGAACCGGTTCGACTCCTCCGGCGTCAGCCTGGCCCGCTACCTGGCCGACCGCTACGCCGACCTGGCGCGGACCGGCACGGCCGGGCTCGCCGAGGCGGTCGGGTTGATCGCGGACAGCGCCAACGCCCCGGTGGTGGTGCACTGCGTCGCCGGCAAGGACCGCACCGGCATCGTCTGCGCGCTCACGCTGGCGGTGCTCGGGGTGCCCGACGAGGACGTGGTCGCCGACTACGCCCTCAGCAGCGCCGCGTCGCAGCGCTTCGCCGAGTGGGTACGCGCCACGCTGCCGGACGCGGAGGAACCGCCGCCGCCGTTCCTGGCCTCCCCGGCCGAGGCGATGGAACTGTTCCTCGCCGAGCTGCGCGGCGGCTACGGCTCCGTCGAGGGCTACCTGACCCACGCCGGCGTCACCGAGGCGCAGCTGGAGTCCCTCCGCACCCACCTCCTGGACGAGCCCGCCCAGCGGTGATCAAGGACCGAACTCCTTGATCACCGCGTGCGGGCCGTCAGAGGACCCGGGTCACCCAGCCGTGGGGGTCGGCGGCGCGGCCGCGCTGGATGTCCACCAGCGTCTGGCGCAGGGCCATGGTGGTCCGGCCCGGCTCGCCCCCGCCGATGAGGAACTCGCCGTCCGGGAAGCGCACGCCGCCGATCGGGGTGATCACGGCGGCGGTGCCGCACGCGAACACCTCGCGCAGCCGCCCGCTCGCCGCGTCCGCCTGCCAGTCGGCGAAGCTGACCGGCCCCTCCCGCACCTCGTGCCCGGCCTCGGCGGCCAGCGCGAGGATCGCGTCGCGGGTGATGCCCGGCAGGATCGTGCCGCCCAGCGGCGGGGTGACGATGCTGCCGTCGTCGTAGACGAAGAAGACGTTCATGCCGCCCAGCTCGTCGACGTACCGCCGCTGCACCGCGTCCAGGAACACCACCTGGTCGCACCCGGCCTCGATCGCCTCGGCCTGGGCCGCCAGCGAGGCGGCGTAGTTGCCGCCGCACTTGGCCGCGCCGGTGCCGCCGGGTGCGGCCCGGGTGTAGTCCGGCGAGACCCACACCGTCACCGGCTTCACGCCACCGGCGAAGTACGCGCCGGCCGGCGAGGCGATCACGCAGTAGAGGTACTCGTTCGCCGGCCGGACACCGAGGAAGACCTCGCTGGCGAACATGAACGGACGCAGGTAGAGGCTGGCGTCCTCGTGCTCGGGGATCCACGCCTGGTCGATCTCGACCAGGCTGCGCAGCGACTCCACGAACGTCTGCTCCGGCAGCTCCGGCATCGCCAGCCGGCGGGCGGACGCGTTGAACCGGGCCGCGTTGGCCTCCGGGCGGAACATCGTCACCGCGTCACCGGTGCGGTACGCCTTCAGTCCTTCGAAGATCTCCTGCGCGTAGTGCAGCACCGCCGCGGCCGGGTCCATCGGGATCGGCGCCCGCGCCTCCAGGCGGGCGTCGTACCAGCCCTTGCCCTCGGCGTAGCGGATGGTGACCATGTGATCGGTGAACACCCGGCCGAAGCCCGGGTTCGCCAGCAGGGCGGCCCGGTCGGCGGCGGATACCGGCGCGGGATTCGGACGGATCTCGAAATCGAGCATGTCACCACCGCTCATCGCGCTGACCTCCCTGCGGGTTGACGGCATGCGGGATCGCACGCCGACGTCACTGGTGCCAGAAACTTACCCCGAACGGTCGTTCAGCGGATAGCTCCGCCCCGGCGGATGCGACGCGCCGGACGGTCGGGTGGGCCCGGTGACGGGTCTGGCGGCCCGGTACCGGGCCGCCAGGAAGGTCGGCCCGGTCAGGCTACGGAGAGCGCGGCGAGCCGGTCGCCGACTTCCTCGGTGCGCAGCGGCGCCCCCGGCGTACGCCCGGCCAGCTCGGTGCCGACCGCGGCGGTGACCCGGGCGGCGGCGTCGGGGTGGCCGAGCTGGTCCAGCAGCAGCGCGGCGGACAGCACGGCGGCGACCGGGTCGGCGACGCCCTGGCCGGCGATGTCCGGCGCCGAGCCGTGCACCGGCTCGAACATCGACGGGTAGCGCCCCTCGGGGTTGATGCAGCCGCTGGCCGCCAGCCCGATGCCACCGGTCACGGCGGCGGCGATGTCGGTGAGGATGTCGCCGAAGAGGTTGTCGGTGACCACCACGTCGTACCGCGACGGGTTCGTCACCAGGAACATCGCGGCTGCGTCGATGTGCTGGTATTCCGTGGTCACGTCCGGGTGCTCGGCGGCCACCGCGGCGAAGGCGCGCGCCCAGAGCGACCCGGCGTGGGTGAGCACGTTGGTCTTGTGCACGAGCGTGACCTTGCGCCGCTCCCGGCGGGCGGCGCGGGCGAACGCGTCGCGGATCACCCGCTCGACGCCGTGCCGGGTGTTCAGGCTCTCCTCGGTGGCCACCTCGGCCGGGGTGTCCCGGTGCAGCGCGCCGCCGGCGCCCGCGTACAACCCTTCGGTGCCCTCACGGACCACCACGAGGTCGACCTCGCCGGGCTTGACCGCGGCCAGCGGACCGGCCACACCGGGCCAGAGCCGGGACGGGCGCAGGTTGACGTACTGGTCGAAGGCGAACCGGAGCTTGAGCAGCAGACCGCGCTCCAGCACACCCGGCGGCACGGTCGGGTCGCCCACCGCGCCGAGCAGGATGGCGTCGTGACCGGCCAGCTCGTCGAGGACGGAGTCGGGCAGCACCTCACCGGTACGGTGATAGCGCGCCGCGCCCAGGTCGTACTCGGTGGCCTCGATGCCGGGCACCACCGCGTCGAGGACCTTGCGGGCCTGCGCGACCACCTCGGGTCCGATGCCGTCGCCGGCCACCACCGCGATGTGTGCCACCTGAGGCTCCTCGTCTCGTCGTTAGGCGCAACCGTACGTCGCCGTCCCGGCCCCCGGTACGAATCTTCCAACATCCGGGACGGTGAATCACAGGAGGCTCCCAGCCGACACTCATGGTGCGGTCATCTCCACTGCTTAGGGTCGGGGTCACGGGCCGACGGGGGCCCGGAATCCGGCACCGCCGCGACGCGGCGGCGACCATCGAGGGGGCAGGTGTCATGCGGATCGAGCACCGGCGGACCCACTGGGCGGACGAACAGCCACGTACCCGCTGGGTCGACCAGTCCGCGTTCCGCCCGGCCCGCCTGGACCTGCATCTGGGTGCCACGAACCACCGCGTCGAGCGGTCCGGCGCCGCCGCGTCCGGCCGGATCAGCGTCCGCCACACCGTCACCACCTCGACCGCCGACTACACCATGCTGCTCAACGCGCCGGAGTGGTTCGGCCACCGGGCCGTGAGCGAGGCGCTGCGCGACGCCGTCGCCGAGCTGCGCGCCGTCGACCTCACCTACGGCCCGAACCGGCCGGACAGCCTCGTCTCCCGGCTGCGCCGCGACGAGATCAGCCCCGACTCGTACCCCCCGCTGGCCGACCTGATCGACCTCTGCGCCGCGATGCGTGCGGCCACCGACGGCTGGTTCGACGCCTGGGCCGTGCCCGGCGGCTTCGACCCGGGCGGCCTGCTCGGTGGCTGGGCGGTGGAGCGGGCCGCGGCGCGGTTGCGCGCCGCCGGCATCCACGACTACGCCGTGCTCAGCGGCGCCGACCTGACGGTACGCGGACACGCGGCGCACGGCGGGCCGTGGCGCGTCGCGGTGCACCATCCCACCGAAACCCGCCGGACACCGGTGGTGCTGGAGATGACGACGGGCGCGGTCGGTACCTCCGGCGTCACCGGCCGGCGGGGACACGTCGTCGACCCGCACACCGGCGAGCCGACCGACCGGCTGGTGGCCGCCACCGTGCTCGGCCCGAACCTCGCAGTCGCCGACGCCTACGCCACCGCCCTGTACGCCGCCGGACCGGCGGGGCTGGCCTGGTTCCGCCACGACGCGGACTACCGCCCCCTGTTCGCGCACCACCGGCGCTGACCTGCTGCTCGGCGCGGAGCGCGATCGGCCCCCACGGTCTCGGCAACGACCGTGAGGGCCGGTCAGCGACGAGTGCGCGTGGCTCGCGCAATCGAGGGGTGCGGGCCGAGGGGCCGGGCGCCCGACCGCGCCACCCGAAGACGGGCCGGGGATCGACTCAGCGGAAACCGCACCGGTACGCTAGCGAATCGACGCAACTCGACGCAAGAGTCTCCACAGCGGACGCCGGGTGAACGATGTCGGCAATCAGCGGTGAACGCACGGTGGGGCAGAGGTGACGGGCCGGGCCCGGGATGGCACGCTGTCCGCCGTGAGTTTCGATCTGAGCGTGTGGGCCCTGCCGAACGGGGCGACACCGGAGCAGGTACGGGCGGCCGTGCAGCAGTGCCGCGACGGCTGGCACGGCAAGCAGCACCCCGACCCGCGACTCGTCGCCTTCTACCGGGCGATCACGGCGAGCTACCCGGACCGCCCGGCCCGGCCCGGTACGCCGTGGGAGGTGGCGCCGCTGCACACGGCCGCCGACCACATCGAGATGAACCTGTATCCGGCCTGCCCGGACCAGGTCCTGCTGGACATCGAGCGGCTGGCCGGCGAGCACGACCTGATGCTCTTCGACGCGCAGGACGGCTCGGTCTACCCGCCACCGGCCCGCGTCCGTTCCTGACCCACCGGGACGACGAAGGGCCCGGCCGCATCCGGCCGGGCCCCGATGTGTCCTGTTCGGACTACACGTCGCGCAGGTCGGCCGCGCTGGCCGCGACCGCGCCGATCGAGTCGGCGGCTGAGGTCAGCAGGTCGGCGCCGAGCGCCTGGTCGACGGTGAGCGTCATCAGCGTCTCGCCACCGGCCTCGCGGCGGGCCACCTGCATGGCGGCGATGTTGACGCCGGCCTCGCCGAGCAGCGTGCCGACGGTGCCGACCACGCCGGGCCGGTCGGCGTAGCGCAGGAAGACCAGGATGCCCTCCGCGCCGATCTCCACGTCGAAACCGTCCACCTCGGTCAGCTTGAACACGTCCCGGGTGCCGGTGTGCGCCACGGTGCCGGAGACGCGGACGGTGCGCCCGTCCGGCAGCGCCCCGCGCACGGTCACCAGGTTCGGGTGGTCGACGCTCTCGCCCGGCGTGGCGAGCGTGACCTCGACGCCCCGCTCGGCGGCCAGGTGCGGCGCGTTGACGTAGGTGACCTGCTCCTCCACCACGGAGCTGAACAGGCCCTTGGTCGCGGCGAGCTTGAGCACCGACACGTCGTGGGCGGCGATCTCACCGCGCACCTCGACGGTGACGCTGGCGGCCACCCCGCCGGCCAGGGCGGTGAACGCCCGACCCAGCCGCTCGGCCAGCGGCAGCAGCGGGCGGACGTCCTCGGCGACCACGCCGCCGGCCTGCACGTTCACCGCGTCCGGGACGAACTCGCCCTGGAGCGCGAGCTTGACGCTCTTGGCCACCGCGAGACCGGCCTTGTCCTGCGCCTCGTTGGTGGAGGCGCCCAGGTGCGGGGTGGCCACCACGTTGTCGAAGGCGAACAGCGGCGAGGAGGTGCACGGCTCCTTGGCGTACACGTCGACGCCGGCGCCGGCGACCCTGCCCTCCGCGATCGCGTCGGCGAGCGCCTGCTCGTCGACCAGACCGCCGCGGGCGGCGTTGACGATCCGGACGCCCGGCTTGACGATCGCCAGCTCCTTCTCGCCGATCAGGCCGACCGTCTCCGGCGTCTTCGGCAGGTGGATCGAGATGAAGTCGCTCTCCCGCAGCAGCTCCTCCAGCCCGACCAGGCGGACGCCGAGCTGCGCGGCGCGGGCCGGCTGGATGTACGGGTCGTACGCGATCAGCCGGGTGCCGAACGCGGCGATGCGCTGCGCGAAGAGCACGCCGATGCGGCCGAGGCCGACCACGCCCACGGTCTTGCCCTGGATCTCGACGCCGGTGTACTTGGACCGCTTCCACTCCCCCGCCTTGAGCGCGGCGCTGGCGCTGGCGGTGTTGCGGGCGACCGCGAGCAGCAGCGCGACGGCCTGCTCGGCGGCGGAGACGATGTTCGAGGTGGGCGCGTTGACGACCATGACGCCACGCGCGGTGGCGGCCGGCACCTCGACGTTGTCCAGGCCGACGCCGGCCCGGGCGACCACCTTCAGCCGCGGCGCGGCGGCGATCGCCTCGGCGTCGATCTGGGTGGCGCTGCGTACGATCACCGCGTCGGCCTCGGAGAGGGCGGAGAGCAGAGCGGGGCGGTCGGTGCCGTCCACGTGGCGCACGTCGAAGTCGTGCGCGAGCACCTCAATGGCGGCGGGGGCGAGTTCTTCGGCGATCAGTACGACAGGATTCATCGGTCCTCGTAGACGCTCGGTAATGGTTCGGCCTGGGGCGCCGGGACGCCGCGCTGCGCCCTGCGCCGATCCGTGCCACGGCCGTCGGGTGCGCTCGGGCACCACACCAAGGATGGTAGGGGGCCGCCCGCCCGGCGTGTCCCGGACTGCGGGGTGAGGGCCCTCACACAGGCCCGTCGCACGCCTGTCATCCCCCGTTCACCGGGGGCGGTACGGGACGAGGCGTTACTCACCGTGTCCCAGGACGTGAACGGACTGCGGCCCGCGGCCCGACGCCGGGGAGAGCGTCGGGTCGCGGGCCGCACTTGGGGAGGCTCAGGCGGTCTCGGTGATCGGCCGGTCGACCCAGCTCATCATGGCCCGCAGCTTCTGCCCGGTCTCCTCGATCGGGTGCGCCGCGCCCTCGGCCCGCCACTTGGCGAAGTTCGGCCGGCCGGCCTCGTCCTCGGCCACCCACTCGCGGGCGAACTCGCCGGACTGGATCTCGCCGAGGATCTTGCGCATCTCCTCCTTGACCCGCGAGTCGATGACGCGCGGGCCGCGGGACAGGTCGCCGTACTCGGCGGTGTCGGAGATGCTGTAGCGCATCCGGGCGATGCCGCCCTCGTACATCAGGTCGACGATGAGCTTCAGCTCGTGCAGGCACTCGAAGTAGGCCACCTCGGGCGCGTAGCCGGCCTCGGTGAGCACCTCGAAACCGGTCTGCACCAGCGCCGCCGCGCCACCGCACAGCACCGCCTGCTCGCCGAACAGGTCGGTCTCGGTCTCCTCGGTGAACGTGGTCCGGATCGCGCCGGCCCGGGTGCCGCCGATCGCCTTGGCGTAGGCCAGGGCCAGGCCGAACGCGTTGCCGCTGGGGTCCTGCTCGACCGCGACCAGGCAGGGCACGCCCTTGCCGTCGACGTACTGGCGCCGGACCAGGTGACCGGGGCCCTTCGGGGCGACCATCGCCACGTCCACGTCGGCCGGGGGCTTGATCAGGCCGTACCGGATGTTGAAGCCGTGCCCGAAGAACAGCGCCTTGCCCGCGGTCAGGTTCGGCGCGATGGCCTCGGCGTAGAGACCACGCTGCGCCGTGTCCGGCGCCAGGATCATGATCACGTCGGCCTCGGCCGCCGCCTCGGCGGGCGTGAGCACCCGCAGGCCCTGCTCCTCGGCCTTCGGCCGGCTCTTCGACCCGGCGGGCAGACCGATCACCACGTCGACGCCGGAGTCGCGCAGCGACAGCGCGTGCGCGTGGCCCTGGCTGCCGTACCCGATCACGGCGACCTTGCGGCCCTGGATCAGGCCCAGGTCGGCGTCGTCGTCGTAGAACACCTCAACGCTCATTGACTTCCCTTTCGTACGGCGGTGCCCGTCGGCCCGTCGAAAAACTTGTGGGTACGGATCAGGCGGCGCGCAGGGCCGGGCCGGCGGTGATGGCCCGCGAACCACGCCCGATGGCCACGGTGCCGGACTGGACCATCTCCTTGATGCCGAACGGCTCCAGGTCGCGCAGCAGCGCGTCGAGCTTGTCCGGCGTGCCGGTGGCCTCGATGGTCAGCGTGTCCGGCGCGACGTCGACCACCCGGGCGCGGAACAGGCCGACCGTCTCCAGCACCTGGGCGCGGGCCGCGCGGTCCGCGCGGACCTTGACCAGCAGCAGCTCGCGCGCCACCGACACCTGCGGGTCCAGCTCCACGATCTTGAGTACGTTGACCAGCTTGTTGAGCTGCTTGGTCACCTGCTCCAGCGGCGAGGACTCGGCGTTGACCACGATGGTGATGCGGGAGACGTCCGGGTTCTCGGTCTCGCCCACGGCGAGGCTGTCGATGTTGAACCCGCGCCGGGAGAACAGCCCGGACACCCGGGCGAGGACACCCGGCTTGTTCTCCACCAGCACGGACAGCGTGTGCATAGTCATTAGAGTTCGTCCTCGTCGAACGCGGGGCGCACACCCCTGGCGAACATGATCTCGTCGTTGCTGGTGCCGGCGGCGACCATCGGCCAGACCATCGCGTCCTTGCCGACCACGAAGTCGACGACCACCGGCGCGTCGTTGATCGCCATGGCCGCCTCGATGGTCTTGTCCACGTCGGCGGCGTTCTCGCAGCGCAGTCCGACGCAGCCGAGCGCCTCGGCGAGCTTGACGAAGTCCGGGATGCGGTGCTTGTGCGTGCCCAGCTCGGTGTTGGAGTAGCGCTCCCCGTAGAACAGCGTCTGCCACTGCCGGACCATGCCGAGGTTGCCGTTGTTGATCACGGCGACCTTGATCGGGATACCCTCCAGCGCGCAGGTGGCCAGCTCCTGGTTGGTCATCTGGAAGCAGCCGTCGCCGTCGACCGCCCACACCGTGGTGTCCGGCTTGCCGACCTTGGCGCCCATCGCGGCCGGGACGGCGTAACCCATGGTGCCCAGGCCACCGGAGTTGAGCCAGGTGTGCGGCTTCTCGTACGAGATGAACTGGCTGGCCCACATCTGGTGCTGGCCGACGCCCGCCACGTAGACCGCGTCCGGGCCGGCGATCTCGCCCAGCCGCTTGATCACGTACTGCGGGGAGAGCGTGCCGTCGGCCGGCTCCTCGAAGCCGAGCGGGTAGCGCTCGCGCAGGTCGTCGAGCTGGGCCCACCAGTCGGTCAGGTCCACCGACGGGTGCGCGGCCTGCTCGGCGGTGACGGCCGCGATCAGCTCGTCGATCACGTGCCGCGCGTCACCCACGATCGGGACGTCGGCGTGCCGGTTCTTGCCGATCTCGGCCGGGTCGATGTCGGCGTGCACCACTGTCGCGTCGGGCGCGAACGAGTCGAGCTTGCCGGTCACCCGGTCGTCGAAGCGGGCGCCCAGCGCCACGATCAGGTCGGCCTTCTGCAGGCCGTAGACCGCGGCGACGGTGCCGTGCATGCCGGGCATGCCCAGGTGCTGGCGGTGCGAGTCGGGGAACGCGCCCAGCGCCATCAGCGTGGTGACCACCGGGATGCCGGTCTGCTCGGCCAGCTTGCGCAGCCCCTCGGTGGCGCCGGCCTTGAGCACGCCGCCGCCGACGTAGAGGACCGGACGGCGGGCCGAGGTCATCAGCCGGGCCGCCTCGCGGATCTGCTTGCCGTGCGGGTGCAGCGTGGGCCGGTAGCCGGGCAGGTCGAGCGTGGGCGGCCAGGAGAAGGTGGCCGGCGCCTGGAGCACGTCCTTCGGGATGTCGACCAGCACCGGGCCGGGCCGGCCGGTCGCCGCCAGGTGGAACGCCTCGGCCAGCACGCGCGGGATCTCGTCGGCGGTCTGCACCAGGAAGTTGTGCTTCGTGATGGGCAGCGTGATGCCCTGGATGTCCGCCTCTTGGAAGGCGTCGGTGCCGATCGACGGCCGGGCCACCTGCCCGGTGATCGCCACCATCGGGACCGAGTCCATGTACGCGTCCGCGATCGGGGTCACCAGGTTCGTCGCGCCCGGCCCGGAGGTGGCGATGCAGACGCCGACCCGGCCGGTCGCCTGCGCGTAACCGGTGGCCGCGTGCCCGGCGCCCTGCTCGTGCCGGACCAGGATGTGCCGGACGGTGGAGTCGTAGAGCGGGTCGTAGGCGGGCAGGATCGCGCCGCCCGGAATGCCGAAGACCACGTCGACGCCGAGCGCCTCGAGCGACCGCACGAGCGAACCGGCGCCCGAGACCTGCGCGGTGGCGGGCTCCCGTACGGGCGTCTCGGTGGTGGTGGCCGCCGCGGCGGTACGGCCGGGGCGGGCGGCGGGGTCGGAGTCACCGGCCGCGCCGGTGCCGGAACGGGCACGGCGGGCGGAGTGGGCGAGGGTCTCTGGCGTGGGTCTCGTCATGGCGGTTCAAGCCTTCGGAAGTGAGTGGGTGACGCGCTTCTCAGGATGGGACGGGGAGGTCCCGGCGATGGTCCGACGGCAACAAAAAAGCCCACGTGCAGGATGCACGGGGCCAGCGCACTCTCGGTGGGAGAGTGCGCTCAGGTAAGTACTCGCGGCGACCGGTTCGACGACATGCGGCTAAGCCTGACGCATCTCACGCGATGAGTCAACTGATCCCACATTTTGGTTCACGGACGTGGGCGTGTCGGTCACCGGCAACCCCTCCACACCCGGCGCCACCTGCGAAGATCCCTCCATCGGGGGACGCTGGGCGGGCACCGCGGCGGGCGGATTGTTGCGCAGCCGGGGCAGCAGCGGCGACGGGGCGCGCGCCGGCGCGGGCGGGGGCGCCGGCGGCATCGCGGTGTGCCGGTTGCCGGGCGCCGTCGCCGCCTCCAGCATCGCCTCCAGGTGCTCGGCCGGTACGCCCCAGCCGAACAGCGCGCCCTGGCCGAACCGGCACCCGGCGGCCACCACGGCGGCCAGCTCGGTCGGGTTGGTGACGCCCTCGGCGATCACCTCCAGCCCGAGCTGGTGACCCAGGCGCATGACGATGTCGACCATCGGGGCGAACGCCGGGCCGTCCCGACCGACCGGCCGCACCGGCTCGTGCTCGGCGACCAGACTGTGGTCGATCTTGAGAATGTCGATCGGCAGCCGCCGGAGCTGGCCGAGGGACGAGTAGCCGGCGCCGAAGTCGTCAAGCGCGATCCGGACGCCGGTCAGCCGCAGCGCGGTGAGCCGCCGGATCAGCTCGTCCAGGTCGGTGGCGACCGCGTGCTCGGTCACCTCCAGCACCAGCCGCTGCGGCGGCACGTGGTGCGCGCGCAGCGCGTCGGCGACCTGGACCACGTACTCCGGAGCGTGCAGCTCTCGCGGCGAGACGTTCACCGACACCCAGACGTCGTGCCCGTCGGCCAGCCAGCGGGAGAGCTGGTAGCAGGCCTGGTGCAGCACCCACGCGCCGAGCTTGGCGATCATCCCGCACTCCTCGGCGAGCGGGATGAACTCGTCCGGCCGGACGTTGCCCAGCTCCGGGTGCCGCCAGCGCAGCAGCGCCTCCGCGCCGACCGGCCGCACCGACGGCAGCGAGGCCACCGGCTGGAAGACCAGCCGCAGCTCGTCCCGCTCGATCGCGCCGCGCAGCTCGTGCTCCATCCGGGTACGCCGGCTCAGCAACTGGTCGTACGTGGCGTCGTAGCGCTCGATGCGGTTCTTGCCCCGCTGCTTGGCGTACCGCAGCGCCAGGTCGGCGTAGCGCAGCAGCAGCTCGACGTCCTGTTCACCGTGCCCGGCGGCCACTCCGATGCTCACCGACAGGAAGACCGGCCCGTCCCCCTGCTCGTACGGCCGGCCGAGCACCCCGAGCAGGCGGTCGGCGACCGGACCGGGGTCGGCCGCCCCGTGCATCAGCACCGCGAACTCGTCGCCGCCGAGCCGGGCGGCCAGGTCACCCGGGCGCAGGTTGCCCCGCAGCCGCCGCCCCACCTCGACCAGCACCGCGTCGCCGACGTCGTGCCCGCGCATGTCGTTGACGTTCTTGAAGCCGTCGAGGTCGAGCCCGAGCAGCACGCACGGCACGCCCGCCTCGGCACTGCGGTGCAGGGCACGCAGCAGTCCGCGCCGGTTCGCCAGCCCGGTCAGCGGGTCGGTGTGCGCCAGCTCGCGGAAGTGCGCCTCCCGCTCGGCGAGCCGGACGGCGTAGCCGCGCACGTCGTTGAGGGCCAGGTACTGCCGGGTCACCAGGGCGAACCCCTCGACGGTGCCGGCCACGATGGCGTACCCGTCGAACCCGCCGCCCTGCACCAGGTGGTACATCGCGGATGCCGCCATGGCGAACATCGGCACGAAGGCGTACTCGCCGTCGCGGCGGATGAAGTCGACGTCGAGCTGCGTCAGGTCGGCCCGGCGCCCGGCCACGGCGGTGGCCAGCAGACCGGCGGCGGTCAGCACCGCGCCGGTGACCACCATGCCCGGGCCGGCCTGGCAGAGCCCGGCGGACACGGCCAGCCCGCCGGCCGTCACCGCTATCGCGCCGGCGGCGAGCAGCGTCAGCCACCCGCGCGGCGGCGCGACCCGCAGCACGACGATCATCGTGAGCCCGGTGGTGAGCGCCGCGCTGACGGTGGCCAGCACGATCGGCAGGCAGGCGACCGGGGTGGCGTCGCCGAGCAGCCGGGTCGGCTCGCTGAACGCCACCCAGCCGACGAACCAGAGCGCGCTGCCCATGATCAGGCCGTCGAGCAGCAGCCGGGCGGTGGCGGCCCGGGTCGCGGCGGCGCCGGGCAGCCGCAGGACGGCGGCGCCGAGGCCGAGCGCCGCGAGCGTCGTACCGACGGAGACGAGGACCGCCCACCCGGTCCGCTGGCCCTGCCGGTGCGCCCAGTGGTCGCCGGCTGCCAGCAGTCCGCCGAGACCGACCAGGAGGCTGAACAGGGCGGCACCGGCGGCGACCGCGAGCAGCAGGTGGGCCGGCCGGCGGGGGCCGGTGCGGCGCCGCACCGACGCGGCGAGCAGCACGGCGGCACCGGCCGCGGCGATCCCGCTCAACACCGCGACGGTGACCATCCCCGGGGACGACTGCACGCGTCAACTCTGCCGGATGAGCGCCTCCCGTGGGGCACCGGGTGTGCAACTGTTGGGACACAGGGTGCGGGCCGGAGGATCGCCGCGCGGATGGTGTCAGACTGGTTGTCATGCCTGAGCTGCGGTCGAGGACCTCCACCCACGGTCGGACGATGGCCGGCGCCCGTGCCCTGTGGCGGGCCACCGGGATGACCGACGACGACTTCGGCAAGCCGATCGTCGCCATCGCGAACAGTTTCACCCAGTTCGTACCCGGTCACGTCCACCTCAAGGACCTCGGTGGCCTGGTCGCCGACGCGGTGGCCGAGGCCGGCGGCGTCGGCCGGGAGTTCAACACGATCGCCGTGGACGACGGCATCGCCATGGGCCACGGCGGCATGCTCTACTCCCTGCCCAGCCGGGAGCTGATCGCCGACGCGGTGGAGTACATGGTCAACGCGCACTGCGCGGACGCCCTGGTCTGCATCTCCAACTGCGACAAGATCACCCCGGGCATGCTGCTGGCCGCGCTGCGGCTCAACATCCCGACCGTCTTCGTCTCCGGCGGCCCGATGGAGGCCGGCAAGACGGTGGCGATCGAGGGCGTCGTGCACTCCAAGATCGACCTGATCGACGCCATGATCGCCTCCTCGAACGAGGCGGTCACCGACGACCAGCTCGGCGAGATCGAGCGCTCCGCGTGCCCGACCTGCGGCTCCTGCTCCGGCATGTTCACCGCCAACTCGATGAACTGCCTCACCGAGGCCATCGGCCTGGCGCTGCCCGGCAACGGGTCGACGCTCGCCACCCACGCCGCGCGGCGGTCGCTGTTCGTCGAGGCCGGGCGCACCGTCGTCGAGATCGCCAAGCAGTGGTACGCCAACGACGACGCCTCGGTGCTGCCGCGCTCGATCGCCGGCCGGGAGGCGTTCGAGAACGCGGTCGCCCTCGACGTGGCGATGGGCGGCTCCACGAACACCGTGCTGCACCTGCTCGCCGCCGCCCGCGAGGCGGAGCTGGACTTCGGCGTCGCCGACATCGACGCGATCTCGCGCCGGGTGCCGTGCCTGGCCAAGGTCGCCCCGAACTCGCCGAACTACCACATGGAGGACGTGCACCGGGCCGGCGGCATCCCGGCCATCCTCGGTGAACTGGACCGCGCCGGGCTGCTGCACCGCGACGTGCGCGCGGTGCACTCCCCCAGCCTCGACAAGTGGCTGGCCGACTGGGACGTCCGGAGCGGCTCGGCCACGCGGGAGGCGGTCGAGCTGTTCCACGCCGCGCCGGGCGGGGTGCGCACCACCGAGCCGTTCTCCACCACCAACCGCTGGTCGTCGCTGGACACCGACGCGGCCGGCGGCTGCATCCGGGACCGGGAGAACGCGTACAGCGCGGACGGCGGCCTGGCCATCCTGCACGGCAACCTCGCGCCGGCCGGCTGCGTGGTGAAGACCGCCGGCGTGCCCGAGGAGTGCCTGACGTTCCGCGGCCCGGCCAAGGTCTACGAGTCGCAGGACGACGCGGTGACCGCGATCCTCGCCAAGGAGATCGTCGCCGGGGACGTGGTGGTGATCCGGTACGAGGGCCCGAAGGGCGGTCCCGGCATGCAGGAGATGCTCTACCCCACCTCGTTCCTCAAGGGCCGCGGGCTGGGCCGTTCCTGCGCACTGCTGACCGATGGCCGGTTCTCCGGCGGCACCTCCGGCCTGTCCATCGGGCACGTCTCCCCGGAGGCTGCCTCCGGCGGGCTGATCGCGCTGGTGCGAGACGGCGACGAGATCGTCATCGACATCCCGGGCCGGTCGATCGAGCTGAACGTGCCCGCCGACGAGCTGGAGGCACGCCGGGTGGCCGAGGAGAAGCGGGACCGCCCGTACACCCCGGTCGACCGGCAGCGTCCGGTGTCGGCGGCGCTGCGCGCGTACGCGTCGATGGCGACCTCGGCCAGCGACGGCGCCTACCGCCGCGTCCCGGAGTGAGCAGCGCGGGGCCCTGCTACGGGGCCCCGCGCGTCGCCCGCCGCCGGTAGGGTCCGGCGGCGTGGAGACGACGGTGAGCTACGCGCGACTCGTAAGGCCGGCGATCGACCGGGTCTACGTGGGTGCCCGCTGGGGAGCCCGCGCCCGGATGGAGGCGTTCTACGCCGAGCGGGGCTGCACACTCGGCGCGGAGAACAGCTTCTTCTCCGGTGTGCTGGCCCGGCCGATCCCGGCCGAGGCGCTGGCCGACGGCCTGATCTACACCTCCGGAAGCATGGACGAGGAGCTGGAGCAGGGCATCGTCGTCCGGGACGCCGAGGGCGCCTGGCACCTCACCGACCTCGGCCGCGAGCTGACACTGTTCGCCCAGCGGGCCACCGGCGAGGCCGCCGAGGAACTGTGGACCATGCTGCCCGACGCGCTGCCCGGTCTGAGCGTCGTGCCCCGCCTCGCCGACCTGGTCGGCCGGGTGCTGACGCACGCGCAGGCCACCGGCGGGCCGGCGTTCCGGGCGATGTCCCCGCCGTACGAGCCGGAGGGCGCCTCCCCGGCGCTGCTGCTCGTCACCCGGCTGGGCTCGCTGCGCCACCACCGCGCGGACGCGCACCGGGCCGCGTGGCGGGCCGCCGGGCTGACCGCCGACGAGATCCGCGCGCTGCCGGACGGCCCGGAACGCACGGCGATCGAGGCGGACACCGACCGCCGCGACGAACCGGCGTACGCGGTGCTCACCGAGGCCGAGCGGTGGGAACTGCTGGCCGGTCTCGCCGCCCTGCCCAACTAGCGCTCTCGGCCCTCACAACCGTCGGGTGGAACATCATGGGTGTCAAACGGTGCCGTAGACACCCATGACGTTCCACTCACGGCGCAGCGGCGCGTCAGGACTGGGCCGGGTCCTCCCCGGCCGGGGCGGTGCCGTCTGTCGGCAGGCCGAACTCCGCCGGTGAGTTCTCGTCGGTGCCGTCCAGGTCCGCGTGCGGCTCGTCCGGGGTGACGTCGTCGGGGTCGGCGCCTCCGGCGTGCAGTTCGGAAAGCTCAACCGGATCAGTCATGCCGTGCTGGTACCCGCCCGGCGCCGCCCGAACCGCTCGGCCGCGGGCCGTCGAGCGACGCCGCGACTGTCCGTCAGGGCCGAACATTCTTCAAGTCGTCGAGCAGGCCCGGCCGGGCCGGGGTCCAGCCGGCCGCCCCCACTACGGGCGGATCGGCGGCATCACTCGCCGGAGCTGTCCGAGGAACCAGATCCGCCGGGCGTTCCCTGGGTGTCGAACTCGGGGCTGTCCTGGGAGGAGATGGCGGTGGAGACGAGGCTGGAGGCGACCGGCTGTACGGGGATCACGTCCTCCGGCGTACGCAACCGGGGCGGCGCGGGCATCCACGGCTTGAGGTTCTGGATGATCTGCTCGTAGAAGCCGTCGACGGCGTGCAGCACGGAGTCGATGAAGGCACCACGGCCGCTGCCACGCTTGGTTCCCGCGGCCGTGCTCTGGGCGATGCGGAATGCCCGCAGTTCGCGCGTGGGATCGCTGATGAGCGTCGTCGGCTCGGCGCGGACCTGGCGGAGGAGATCCGTGGCGCCGCCGCCTCGGGCGTGCATGGCGAATGCCTCGATCCGGACTGTGTCCGGGGCGTCCTTCAGTTGACGGACCAGCCAGTTCACCCGCGTGGTCGGTCGGCCAGACCGTGGGGCGTCGACATCGACATGGCAGACGATCTGCCCTGCCCGCAGGTCGGCCGTGACGTGAAGGTGGCCGACCGCACCCGGGATCCGGATGCTGCCGGTCAGGGTGCCGGCACTGGCGAGTTGGTTGGCGAGCGACTGGGTGCGCGCGGCCGGATCGGCGAGGTCGCGGCGGCTCAGCGCGGGAGTCACGTCGGTGCCGAGCTGTCGACCGAGTCGGAGGCATGCGTAACGGATCAGGGCGTCGAAGCGTCCGGCGACCTGCGCTGCCGCACCGTCGCCCGTCCGTAGTGTCCCGGCCGACACCCCATCCCGAACCTGCACCCACGCCGGCCCCATGTCGCTGAACTCAAGAGCGCCCGAGCGCGGGTGTTCGAGGTATCGGATCAGCTCGCCCAGAACCCATGCCTGATCCGGGTCTGCGACGCCGCGGTACTCCTTCTGGATCACCGCCTGGGTGAGGATCTCCGTCCAGGGCAGGTGGTACAGGGCGACCTTGCGTAGTTTTCGCCGATCGACGGTCGTCGGGTGCTGGCCCGGGACGGGGGCTATCTCGTTGGAGATCGTGATGAGGGCGTCGAATCCCTGTTCCCGTGCGATGTCCAGATAGGCCTCCAACTGCTCGGACCGCAGCGGGTTGCTGCCGGTCTTCACCTCCAGGAGTGCGGTCCACTGGCGCTGCCCCCTGGTGACGCGGATGAGACCGTCCGGGAAGAGCTGCTGATTTCCGAGTTTGAAGGGAACCTCGATGAAGGTCTGCACCACTCCGGCCGGTGCGCCGACGGACTGGGTCAGGACACGTCCGAACTCCCGGACCGCGCTCATCACCGCCAGCAGGGCGGATGTCGCCCGGCGTTCCTGCTCGTCCGCGCCGTTGATCCCGGAAGTGGGAATCAGGCGGGCCGCGAGCCAGGTTTCCTCAGACATAAAGTGACTCCTCGTGAATGCGGTGGTACGAGAAGTTACTCGCGAGCCCGGCCGGAAAGCGGCGCGACAATTGGCGCGTACGACCGGAAAGAGCTGACCAGTCGGATGTCGAGCGATCCGTCCCGGTCGAAACCGAATGCCGGACGGATAGGCCATGTCATCAGTTCGGCTTTCGTCGGCTCTCAAGTCCGATACCTGACTGCGAATGGCGCAGCCCTTCCCGGTGCTGCCCCAACGGGGTTCAGGCGCTGGACCGGTGTCGTTCCAGGCCGTCGAAGAGCAGGTCGAGGGTGAACTCGAACTCGGTCTGGCTGTCGCACCACCCGAGCGCCGGATCCGTCGCGTCGTGGGTCTCGGCGGCGACCATCGCGGCCAGGTGCGGCAGTCGTTCGGCCAGCGCCACCATCGCGGCCTCCGCGTCCGCCTCCCCGCCCGCGTCCGGCCGGAACACCTCCTGCGCGAAGCCGAGCGCCAGGCTGCCGAAGGCGTGCAGCGCCCGGTGGGCGATCCGGTACGAGAAGCCGCCGTCGACGAGGGTGGCGAGGATCCCGTCGTAGTAGGCGTACACCCCGGCGGGGACGGTCGGGCGGGAGCTGAGCAGCGCCGGGGCCCACGGGTGCCGCAGCATGACCGTGCGCGCGGCGAGGAAGCGCAGTCGCAGCCGGGTTCGCCAGTCGACGCCGGGCGCGTCCGCCTCGGCCTGCTCGGCGGCTGAGGTGATCTCCGCGGCGACGGCGTCCACGAGGCCGTCGAGCAGCCCGGCCTTGCCGGGCAGGTGGTGGTAGAGCGACATGGCCTCGACGCCGAGTTCGGCGGCGAGCCGGCGCATCGTGAGCGCCACCATCCCCTCGGCGTCGACAAGGGCGATCGCGCTGGCGAGGGCTCGCTCGCGGCTCAGCGGCTCCCGAGGTTTCCTCGCTTCCATCCGGCTCCCCATCTCCCCTTGACCTTACAACGTATGGTTGGCCTTACGACGTAAGGCAAGCTCAGCCACAGCACGTCGATCACCCCCGAGGAGCCGCCATGCACCAGTTGATCCGTACCGCCCGCGTGACCGGGCTGTTCTACCTCGGGCTCGCCGTCACCGGCGCTCTGGGGTTCCTCACCGTCCGCCCCATGATCTTCGACGCCGACGACGCGGGCACGACGCTCGCCAACCTGGTGGCCCACGAGTCGCTGGCCCGCGCCGGCATCGCCCTCGAACTACTGGTCGTCCTCACCCAGACGTTCACCGCCGTCTGGTTCTACCGCCTGTTCCGCACTGTCGACGGCACCGCCGCGGGCAGCATCGCCGCCTTCGGACTCGTCAACGCCGTCGCGATCCTCGGCAGCGCCGCCGTCCTCGCGACAGCCCTGGGGGTGGCGACCGGCGGGCCGGGCGACGCCGACACCGTCCAGCTGCTCTACCTCGTCAGCGGAAACCTGTGGGAGGTGGGCGGCCTCTTCTTCGGCCTCTGGCTGGTGCCGATGGGCTGGTGCGTGCTCCGGTCGGGCTGGCTGCCCCGCGCTCTCGGCTGGATCCTCGTCGCCGGCGGCGTCGGCTACGTGCTCATGACGTTCGTCGCGTACCTCGCCCCCGGCGCCGGCATCGCCGGTGACCTGCTGGTGGTGCCGGCCACCGTGGGCGAGGTGTGGATCCTCGGCTACCTGATCGTCTTCGGCGTGCGCAGGCGGGCACTCGAAGGGACCGCAGCCTAGGCGGGGCTCGCGGCGAGGGCGACACCCCGGGCGTACCGGATGGCGGCCGGGGTGTCCGGGAACACCAGGCCCTCGCGGCGCAGCTCGTCGGCGACGCCGAGCGTGCTGAGCACCTGGTCGTGGCCCGGGGTGATGCCGGAGAGCAGCACGGTGATCCCCCGAGCCCGCAGCCGGACGATGGAGTCGCCGAGCACCTGCGCGCCGGTGGCGTCGATGGTGGAGACGCGGGACATCCGCAGGATCACCACCCGCACGTCGGCCACCTCGGCCAGCTCCAGCAGGAACGTGTGCGCGGCGGCGAAGAAGAGCGGCCCGTCCAGCCGGTACGCGACGATGTGCTCGGCGAGCAGCGCGTGCTCCTCGGCGCTGTGCTCGCCGGTGTCCAGCGGCACCTGTTCCAGCTTGGCGCTGCGGGCCACCGCGCGCAGCGCCAGGACGACAGCCACGGCGAGCCCGACGACCACGGCGGTCACCAGATCCCAGATGACAGTGACGGCGAACGTCAGCACCAGCACCACCGCGTCGGCCCGGGTGGCCCGCATGAGCGCCAGCAGGGAGGCCGCCTCCACCATCCGGACCGTGGTGGCGAGCAGCACCCCGGCCAGTGCGGCCAGCGGGATGCGGCCGACCAGCGGGGCGGCGGCGAGCACGATCGCGGCGAGGGCGACCGCGTGGGTGAGCGCGGCCAACTTCGAGGACGCCCCGGCGCGCACGTTCACCGCCGTACGGGCGATGGCGGCGGTCGCCGGGATGCCGCCGAAGACCGGGGAGGCGAGGTTGGCCAGGCCCTGACCGAACAGTTCCCGGTCCGGGTCGTGCCGCTCGCCGACGGTCATGCCGTCCGCCACCGTGGCGGAGAGCAGGCTCTCCAGGGCGGCGAGCGCGGCCACCGCCAGGGCGCTCGGCAGCAGTACGCCCAGCGCGCCGAGGTCCACGAAGTCCAGCGACGGCGCGGGCAGCCCTTGCGGCAGCTCGCCGATCCGGGCCAGGTCGATCGGAGCCAGCTCGGCGAGGAGCGTCGCGGCGGCCACCCCGACCAGGGAGAACGGCACGGCGGGGCGCCACCGGCCGCCGAGCAGCATCAGCGCCGCCACGCCGAGCGCCACGGCGATCGCGGCGGGCCGGGGGTGCGCGGCGAACCGGGCGACCGCGTCGGCTGCGACCGCCCACACCTTCTCGCCGTGCGTGCCGGTGACGCCGAGCGCGGCCGGCACCTGTTGCAGCGCGATCACCACGGCGATGCCGGCGGTGAAGCCCTCGATGACCGGGGCCGGCAGGTAGCGGACGTACCGGCCGAGGCGGGCCAGGGCGAGCGCGATCAGGATCAGCCCGGCCAGCGCGCCGACCATCAGCACGCCACCGGCGCCGAACTGCTGCACCACCGGCACCAGCACGACAGTCATGGCCCCGGTGGGACCGGAGACCTGGAGGTTCGAGCCGCCGAAAACCGCCGCGACTGCCCCGGCGACGACGGCGGTGACCAGGCCGGCCTGCGCGCCGAGCCCGGAGGTGACGCCGAAGGCGAGCGCCAGCGGCAGCGCCACCACCGCGACGGTGAGTCCGGCGAGCAGGTCGCGCCGGGGCGAGCGGCGCGCGGCCGCCCAGTCGGCCCGGCCGGGCAGCAGCCCGCCGAACAGCCGGCCCGCCCGCCGTACGACGTCACCGGCGCGAGCGGCAGCCGCCGCGCTCACCGGTCCGTCCCCGAGGCCCGCAGTTCGTCCAGCAGGGCGTCCCGGTCGGTGAGGACCGCGCCGAGGATGCGCCGCCCGGCGGCGAGCAGGTCGGCCACGTCGGGGGTGCTGAGCGCGTACATGACCAGGGGGCCGTCCCGGTACGAGGTGACCATGCCGGCGCGGCGCAGCACGGCGAGCTGCTGGGAGAGGTTGGACGCCTCCACGTCGATGGCGGCGAGCAGGTCGCGGACCGGCAACGGCCCGTCCTGGAGCAGCTCGAGCACCCGGATGCGCACCGGGTGCCCGAGGGTGCGGAACAGCTCCGCCTTGGCCTGGTACAGCGGCACCGACATGACCCACCCCTCCGACGACTCTGAAGACTTTAGCACTTGCAGAAATCTTCAAATCGACGGAGATGGAGGTGGCCGCCTCAGCCCAGGTCGTTGACGCAGCGCAGCACCGGGCGGCGGGTGAGCGCGTCGGCGTCGAGCGGGCCGGGCGCGTGCACGGTGAACGTCGCGCTCTCTCCCGGCAGCAGCGTCACCAGCGCCCGGTCCACCTGCGCGGCCGGGTCGAGGCGGTCCGGGAACAGCGTCAGGTCGCGCAGCACGGTCCGCGCGGTCACCCGGACCCGCAGGCCGCCGTCGGCCGGCTCGACGGTCGCGTCCCACTGCGCCGCCGGCCACCGCACGTCGCGGTCCTCGGCGAAGAACCACAGCGCGCGCTCCGCGGCGTCCCCGGCGTCCGCGACCAGCAGTTCGGCACGGCCGTCGTCCGGCCGCGCCAGCTCCGCCGGCAGCGCCAGCACCACCGAGGAGTACGCGGGGACGTCGAGGTCGACCGAGGTCTTCGCCCTCGGCTCCCCGGTGACCGTCAGCCGGGTGACGGTGGCCGGCCCGCTCCACGCGTCGGCGGTGTCGTTCACCGCCACCAGCGCCAGCCCGCCGTCACGCGGCTGCACGGTGAGCAGCCGGTCGGCGTAGGCGCGGCGCAGCGCGTACCACAGGGGTTTGCGGCGCCCGTCGCCGTCGATCGCCGACCAGGACGTGACCGGCCAGCAGTCGTTGAGCTGCCACACGACGGTGCCCGTGCAGACCGGCCGGTGCGAGCGGAAGTGCTCCACGCCGAGCTGGATGGCGCGGGCCTGGTTGAGCTGGGTCAGGTAGTGCCAGTCGTCGAAGTCGGCGGGCGGCGGCAGGTGCGCGTCCAGCCCGCGCCGGAGCTTGCGGTCCCCGTCGGCCGCCTTCTGGTGGTGGGCCATACCCGGCGAGTCGTGCGCGAGCGGGTCGTCGGAGAGGGCCCGGCGCAGCGTCGCGTACGCGGGCGGCGCCTGGTAGCCGAACTCGGCCACGAACCGGGGCACGTAGTCCCGGTAGCGGGTGTAGTCGTCGGTGTTCCACACGTCCCAGATGTGCGTGGTGCCGTGCGCCGGCTCGTTGGGGTGGACGTCCTCGCTGCCGGACCAGGGGCTACCCGGCCAGTACGGGACCGTGGGGTCCAGCTCGCCGACGATCGCGGGGAGCAGTTCCAGGTAGTAGCCGCGTCCCCAGGTGCGCCCGGCCAGGGGTTCCTGCCAGTCCCAGTCGTGCCAGCCCCAGATGTTCTCGTTGTTGCCGGTCCACAGCACCAGCGAGGGGTGCCCGGCCAGCCGCGTCACCTGCTCCCGGGCCTCCGCCTCGACCTCGGTGCGGAACGGCTCCTCCTCCGGGTACGCCGCGCAGGCGAACAGGAAGTCCTGCTGCACCAGCAACCCGATCTCGTCGGCGAGCCGGTAGAAGTCGTCCGACTCGTACCGGCCGCCGCCCCAGACGCGCAGCAGGTTGACGTTCGCGCCGGCCGCCTGGGCGAACCGCTGCGCCAGGCGCTCCCGGGTGACCCGGTTTCCGAACGCGTCGTCGGGGATCCAGTTGACGCCCTTGACGAACACCGGCACGTCGTTGACGTGCAGCGTGAACGGGGTGCCGTGGGCGTCGGGCGTGGTGTCCAGGCGTACCGAGCGGAACCCGATCCGCCGGGACGCGGCGTCCAGCTCCCGGCCGTCGGCGCCGTGCAGGCTCACGTCGAGGTCGTACAGCGGCTGGTCGCCGTACCCGATCGGCCACCACAGCGCGGGATCCGCGACGGTGAGCGTCACGACGGCGGTCCGCTTCCCCGCCGGTACGGCGGCCTCGGCGATGACCCCGGCGACGGCGGCGCGGACGGTCAGCGGCTCGTCGCCGGCCCGCTCGACCTCGGCGCGCAGTTCCACCCGGCCGGTGCCGTCGACCACCGTGACCAGCGGCCGGACCGAGGCGAGCCGGGCGGTGGACCAGGCGTGCAGGCCGATCTCCTGCCAGATGCCGGCGGTGACGAGTGTCGGTCCCCAGTCCCAGCCGAAGTTGCAGGCGGTCTTGCGGATGAAGTGGAACGGCTCCGGGTACGCGTTGGGCCGGTCACCGAGCCGGTCCCGGTGCGCCTCGGCGTACCGGTACGGGGAGTCGAAGCGTACGGCCACTGTGTTGGTGTCCGGGCGCAGCAGCGCGCGGACGCCGAAGCGGTACGAGCGGTGCTGGTTCTCGGTGCGGCCGATCTCGACGCCGTTGAGCGTGATCGTGGCGACCGTGTCCAGCCCGGCGCAGACCAGGTCGACCCGGTTGTCGTCGCCGGGCTGCCGGTCGAACGTGGTCTCGTAGAGCCAGTCGGTGCGGCCGATCCAGGTGAGGCGGTTCTCGTTGTCGTCCAGGTACGGGTCAGGGATGAGGCCCGCCGCGAGCAGATCAGTGTGCACGCATCCGGGCACTGTCGCCGGCACCGCCGCCCCGGCGATCTCCGGCGGCACCGCCGGACCGGCCTCGGCCCGCAGCGTCCACCCCTCGTGCAGCAGCGTTCGACGGCTCACGACTTCACCGCGCCTTCCATGATTCCGCGGACGATCTGACGTCCACCGATGAACAGCATGACCAGCAGGGGGACGGTGGCGATGAACGCGCCCGCGAGCACCCGCCGGTAGATCACGTAGTTGCCGCTGGCCAGGTCGGAGACCGCCACCATCGACGTCGGGTAGTCGGTGCCGCTGAGCGTAATCAGCGGCCACTGGAAGTCGTTCCAGGTGGCCACGAACGTGAGCAGCCCGAGCACCGCCAGGGCCGGGCGGATCGCGGGCAGCACGATCGTGGCGTACACCCGCATGGTCGTGGCGCCGTCGACCCGGGCCGACTCAATCAGCTCGTCCGGGACGGTGTTCACGATGAACTGCCGCATGTAGAACACGCCGAACGCGGTGACCAGGCCGGGCGCGATAACCGCGAGCAGCGTGCCGTTCCAGCCGAGCTTGCCCATCACGATGTACAGCGCGACGATGCCGAGCTGGTTGGGGACGGTGAGCGTGAGCACCACGAACAGCATCAGCGCGCGGCTGCCCCGGAAGCGCAGCTTGGCGAAGGCGAACCCGGCCAGCGAGCAGAAGAACAGCACCGAGGCGGTCACGACCACGGAGACGATGACGCTGTTGACGAGGGAGGCGGCGAAGTAGACGTCCTGGAGGGAGAAGACCTCGTCGACGTTCGTGAGGAACCGGTCGCCCGGTACGACGGCTGGTGGCAGCTTCGCCAGCGCCTCGTCGTCGCTGGTGGCGATGACGAACATCCAGTAGAGCGGGAACGCGGCGAACAGCATGCTCACCGCGAGGAGCAGGTAGGTCCAGAGCCCGGCCGGGGTGTCCTGTGGCGCGCGGGCCACCACACGTCGCGTCGTCACCGGCGCCCTCCGGAGAGTCGGTTGGTCAGCAGGTAGTTGAGGCCGGCCACGATCAGGATGATCAGGAACAGCGCCCAGGACATCGCGGCCGCGTACCCGAGGTTGAGGTCCTTCCAGCCGACCTTGTAGATGAGCTGGGCGATGGTCTGCCACTCGCCGTCCGGCCCGCCGGTGGCGGCCTGCGCGTTCGGGTCGAACAGCATCGGCTCGGTGAACAGCTGCAACCCGCCGATGGTCGACAGGATGACTGTGAACAGGACCACCGGCTGGATCATCGGCACGGTGATCCGCCAGAGCTGCTTCCACGGCCCGGCGCCGTCGATCGCCGCGGCCTCGTAGACGTCACGCGGGATGGACTGCATGGCGGCCAGGTAGAGCAGCGCGTTGTAACCGATCCACTTCCAGTTGACCATGGTGGCGATGGCGATCCAGGCGTGCAGCTTGTCCGCCCGCCAGTCGATCGGATCGTCCGCGCCGCCGATGCCGAGCAGACCCAGCGCCCAGTTGGCCATGCCGAAGTCGCGGGAGAAGAAGACGCTGAACACCATCGTCGAGGCCACGATCGGTGTCACGTACGGCAGCAGCACGCCCACCCGCCACCACGTCTGCGCCCGCAGCTTGCGGTTGAGCAGCGACGCGACCAGCAGCGCGAGCAGCAGTTGCGGGACGGTGGAGAGCAGGAAGATGCCGAACGTGTTGGCCAGGGCGTTCCAGAAGTCCTCGTCGGCGATCAGGCGGCTGAAGTTCTCGGTGCCGGCCCAGTACGGCAGCGTCGGGTCGTCCAGCCGGTAGTTGCGCAGCGACACGACCGCGTTGAACAGCAGCGGGAACAGCCCGAACACCACGAAGAGCAGGAAGAACGGCGCGATCATCAGGTACGGCACGTACCGCATGTCGAAGCGGTACAGCCGGTCGCGCCAGGTCATCCGCCGGTCGGCTGCTCCGGTACGGCCGCGCCTGCGCGCGGGTGGACGGTCGGGCGGCGCGGCACGGGTGCTGGACATCGGTTCGCTCCAGGGCCGGGAGATCGGACGGTGACGGGGCGGACCGGGCCGCCCCGTCACCGCTGACACGTCAGGACTTGGCGGCCTTCTCGGCCTCCTTGACCGCCTCGGACCAGGCGGCGTCGGACTTGAGCGACTTGTTCTCCACCCGCCGGATCACGTTCTCCACCGCCACCCGGGTCGGGCCGTTCCTGCGGCCCAGGTACTGCGGGGTGAGGCCCTGCGCCATCTTGGGGAAGATCTGGCCGACGGGGGCGTCGTTGAAGAACGGGTTCTTGAAGTCGGCGATGGCCGGGTCGGCGTACAGCGCCGGCTGCGACGGCAGGTTGCCGACCTTCTTGAAGATCTCGATCTGCTGTTCCGGCGCGACCAGCCAGGTCAGCAGCTTGTACGCCTCGTCGACGTTCTTGCCCTGCTTGGGCAGGGTCAGGAAGGAGCCGCCCCAGTTGCCGCCGCCACCGGGTACCGCGGCGATGTCCCACTTGCCCTGGGTGCCGGGTGCGGTGTCCTTGATGTGGCCGAGCATCCAGGCCGGGCAGGCGAGCACCGCGAACGCGCCGCTGGTGAAGCCCTTGTCCCAGTCGGCCTGGAAGCTGACCAGGTTGGCCGAGAGCCCGGCGCCGACGGCCTTGACCGTGTAGTCGAACGCCACCTTCGGGCCCTGCTCCATCCGGAGCTGGTCCTGCTCGTCGTAGAACCCGACCGGCTGCTGGCCGAGGATCGGGTTGAACAGGTTGGTGCCGGCGTCGATGAACTTCTTCCTGGTCGTGGCGGTGTACTGCTGGCCGACCTCGATGAACCTGTCCCAGGTGGGCCAGAGTGCGGACACCTGGTCGCGTCCGGTGGGCAGGCCGGCGGCCTTGAACAGGTCGGTGCGGTAGCACATGGCCAGGCCGCCGACGTCGGTGCCGAGGCCGATCTGCGTCTTGCCGTCCGCCGACAGCGACTGCTTCCACTTCCAGGGCAGGTACTTGCTCTCGTACGAGCCGGCGCCCTTGTCGAGCAGGTTGACGAACTTGTCGGACTGGCTGCGGAACTGGACCATGAAGCCCTCGTCGATCGCCGCGATGTCCGGCGCTCCGTTGCCCGCGACCAGCTTCTTCTGCAGGTCCTCGTGCTGGGCGTTGTACTCGCCGGAGTTGAGCTGGATCTTGACGTTCGGGTGCTCGGCCTCGTACCTGGCCTTCAGGTCCTGGAGCCCGAAGTCGCCCCAGAAGTTGATTTTCAGCGTGACCTGACCACCGGCCGAGTCCGAGCCGCCGGTGGTGCTCCTGCCGCTGCAGGCGGCGACCATGACCAGGCTGACGGCACCGACGGCGGCCACGCGCGCCAGGTGCGTCCAGGACCGTCTCATCTCATCCTCCGCGCCGAATGGGAACGCTCCCGAATATCGAGAGACGTTGACTGAACCGGATAAGTGACGCCACCGTACGGTTCCCATTCATGACTGTCAACGGTCGGTTACTGATGTGCCCGCCCGGTAACCTCGCCGCCGCTCACGACCGCGTTCCGGGCCGCTCGCGACGGACGCCGACGGGCCCGCGATCTAAGCTGAACCGCACAAGCGACCGCCGCCGGATGTCGTCCATCGACGCGGCCGGTGACACCCGGGCCCGGCGCGGCGTGCAGTAGCGTCACCAGACGCCGGTGATCCGGCGACCGAGAACGCCCGCGAGGGCCGGACACAGTGGAGGAACGCTCCGGTGAAGCGGCCGACCATCGCCGACGTCGCCCGGCGCGCCGGGGTCTCCAAGGGCGCGGTGTCGTACGCCCTCAACGGGCAGCCCGGCGTCTCCGAGGCGACCCGGCAACGGATCCTCGCCATCGCCGCCGAGATCGGGTTCCGTCCGAGCAGCGCCGCCCGCGCGCTGTCCGGCGCCACCGCCAAGGCCGTCGGGCTGGCGCTGTGCCGCCCCGCGCGGATACTCGGCATCGAGCCGTTCTTCATGGAGCTGATCAGCGGCGTCGAGGCCGAACTGTCGGCCCGCTCGTACGCGCTGACGCTCCAGGTGGTCAGCGACCAGGAGGCCGAGATCGCGGTCTACCGGCGGTGGTGGGCCGAACGCCGGGTGGACGGCGTGCTCGTGTGCGACCTGCGCACCGACGACCGGCGGGTGCCGGCGCTGGAGGAACTGCAACTACCCGCGGTGGTGATCGGCGGGCCCGGACACACCGGCGGCCTGGCGAGCGTCTGGTCCGACGACGCGGCGGCCCTGGTCGAGACCGTGGAGTACCTGGTCGCGCTCGGCCACCGGCGCATCGCCCGGGTCGGCGGGCTGCCCTCGCTGCTGCACACCGAGATCCGCACCGAGGCGTTCACCGGCGTGTGCCGGCGGCTCGGGCTGGACGAGGCCACGACCGTCTGGTCCGACTACACAGGCGAGGAGGGCGCGCGGGCCACCCGCCGGCTGCTCAGCTCCGCCGGCCGCCCCACCGCGGTGATCTACGACAACGACGTGATGGCGATCGCCGGGCTGTCCGTGGCCCAGGAGATGGGCCTGACCGTACCCGGCGACCTGTCCATCGTGGCCTGGGACGACTCACCGCTCTGCCGCCTGGTGCACCCGCCGCTGACCGCACTGGGCCGGGACATCCCGGCGTACGGCGCGCACGCCGCCCGGCAGCTCCTGGCCGTGATCGCGGGCGAACCGGCCGCCGTCGTGCAGGACGAGACGGCGCACCTGACGCCGCGCGGCAGCACCGCCCCACCTCGTACGACGGCCCGCTGAACCGGTTCAGCTCACCGAGCCGTGGACGGGTACTCCTCGAACCACGCCTCGACCCGCTCGGCGGTCGCCGGGCGGGCCAGCGCGAAGCCCTGGCCGTACCGGCAGCCGGCCCGCCGCGCGCCCGCCACCTGCCCCTCCGACTCCAGCCCCTCGACCACCAGCTCCACGCCGAGCCGGTCGGCCAGGTTCGCCACCACGTCGATCAACGGACGCTGCCCGTCCCCGCCCGGGCCGACCAGGTGCGGCCCCACCTTGAGCAGGTCGATCGGCAGCCGGCGGAGCTGCGCGAGCGAGGCGTGCTCGGCCCGGAAGTCGTCGAGCGCGATCCGCACGCCGATCGACCGCAGACCGGCCAGCCGGGCCACCACGGTGGAGGGCTCCGCGCCCACCACCGGCTCGGCCACCTCCACCACCAGCCGTTCCGGCGCCACGTCGTACGCGGCCAGCGCGGTAGCGGTACGCGCCACGAAGTCCGGCGCGGCCAGCTCGCGCGGCGTCACGTTGACCGCCATCCACAGCTCACGGCCGCCCTCCGACCACGCGGCGGCCTGCCGGCAGGCCCGGTCCAGCACCCACCGCCCGATCTCGCCGGTCAGGTCGAGGTCGGCCGCCACCGGCAGCAACTCGGCCGGGAGCACGGTGCCCAGCGCCGGGCTGCGCCAGCGCAGCAACGCCTCCGTACCTACAGGCATCCGGTCGGCGAGCGCCACCACCGGCTGGTAGACCAGGTCCAGCTCGCCGCGCGCCACCGCGCCGGGCAGCTCCCGCTCCAGATCCAGGCGCCGGACCAGTTGCTCCTCCAGGTAGGCGTCGTACCACTCGACCCGGTCCCGGCCGAGCTGCACCGCCCGGCGGCGGGCCAGGTCCGCCTGCCGCAGCACGTCCTCCGGATCGCCGCCGCTGGTCTCGGCCAGCCCGACGCTCACCCCCAGCCGGGCGACGCCGGCGGGCCGGGGATACGGCTCGCCCAGCGCCGCCAGCAGCCGCAGGCCGAGCGCGTACGCGAGCACCGGCCCGGCATCGGTGAGGACCGCGTACTCGGTGTCGCCGAGCCGGGCGACCAGATCGTGTGTCTCGGAGCCCGCCCGCAGCCGGCGCGCGGCCTCGGTGAGCACCGGTCCCTCCGGCACAGCGCCCCCCATTCCGTGCAGGTCGACGACGAGCAGCGCGCCACCACTGCGTTCCGCCATCGCCCGGATCAGATCCGCGCGCGTCAGCGGCATCGGGTCGACTGTCCGACCGTCCGGTCCGAGCCGGCGCCGCAACCACGCCTCACGGGCCGCGAGCCGTTGCACCCGGCGGCGCTGGTCGGCGGCGGCGAGCAGCTCACCCACCATGATCGGCGGAATGACGGTCAGACCCAGGGCCATCGCGCCGGTGCTGAACTGCCCCGCCGTACCCAGGTGGATCCCGGCGGCCAGCGCGGCGATCCCGGCCGGCGCGGTGAGGCGGGGCCAGGCGGCCGGCGCCACCTCCAGGCCCGGCCGTTCGCCGCCCGAGGTACGCCGGGCGCCTGCGGCGGTGAGCAGCGCCCCGGCCACCAGCGGCGCCGCGACGAGCGGCAGCGCCCGGTCCGGCGCACCGTAGGCCAGCAACACCACGAGCAGTGTCAGCCCGCCGAGCGTCAGGGCCGCGCCGGCGTGGCAGCGCGCGGCACCCGGCCGGCGGCGGCGTTCGGCGGCGGCCGCCACCGCGAGCACGGCGAGCACCGCGGCGCCGCCCGCCGCGGCGACCCCGGCGACGGCCGGGACCGGGCCGCCCGGCAGCAGCATCCAGCCCGCGAAGACCAGGCTGACGCCGAGCGCGAGCACGTCGACGGTACGGCGCACCAGCTCCGGGCCGGACAGCCGGGAGCGGCCGGGTAGGCGCAGCAGGGCCGTCACGTGCAGCGCCCCGGTGAGGCACAGCCCGGCGAGCGCGATCGGCAGCCGGTGGGCGGCGTCGCTCAGTGGCAGCACCGCGACGGTGAGCCCGGCGACCAGGACGGCGCTGTCGAGGATGGCGGCGACCCGGCGGGACAGGGCGGCCCGGCGCGCCCGCCGCCCGTTGGCTGCGGGCATGTGGGTCGGTGTGGCGGCTCCGGCCAGCCAGGCTAGCCGGACGCAGGCGAGGGCGAAGCCTCCGGCGACGGCGAGCGCGGCGGCGGCCGGGCCGGGCAGGGCACCGGCGACGCCGGCGAGGAGGAAGACCGCGCCGGTGAGCGACACGGCGACATCGGGCAGGATCGATCGCCGACGGGGAACGGCGGGAGGGGGGACGGTCACGGCGGTCG
>NZ_WBKS01000027.1:0-54544 GCF_008868145.1 Micromonospora sp. AMSO1212t | reverse complement strand
CGGCTACGCGGGCGCGGTGGGAGTGGCGCAGGGCGTCGGCGGTGAAGACGACCAGGGCGAGCCAGACCAGGGCGAAGCCGGCCAGCCGGGCCGGCGGCATCGGCTCGTGGAAGATCAGCACGCCGCAGCCGAGCTGGAGGATCGGCGCGAGGTACTGCAGCATGCCGACAGTGGACAGCGGCAGCCGGTTGGCCGCCCCGGCGAACAGCAGCAGCGGGATCGCGGTGGCGGCGCCGGCGAGCACCAGCAGCGCGGTGTGCCCGGCCGAGACGTGCCCGAACGTCGAGTCGCCGCGCGCCGACAGCCACCCCAGGTACGCCAGCGCGGGCAGCGCCAGCACTGCCGACTCGACGAACAGCCCCTCCGTGGCGGGCAGCGCGAGCTGCTTCTTGACCAGGCCGTACCCGGCGAAGCTGAACGCCAGCGTGAGCGCCAGCCAGGGCAGGCGGCCGTAGTCGACGGTGAGCACCGCGACCGCGAGCGCGCCGACGCCGAGTGCCGCCCACTGTGCCCGGCGCAGCCGTTCCCGCAGCATCAGCACGCCGAACAGCACCGACACCAGCGGGTTGATGAAGTAGCCGAGCGCCGTCTCCACCACCCGGTCGGAGTTGACGCCGTAGATGTACGTGCCCCAGTTGACAGCGATCAGCGCGGCGGCGAGCCCGATGCCGGCGAGCGCCCGGGGTCGCCGGGCCAGCTTGCGCAGGAAGCCGGCGTGCCGCGTGGCGGCCAGCAGCAACGCCACGAACGCCACCGACCAGAGGATCCGGTGCGCGAGGATCTCCACCGGCCCGGCCGGGCGCAGCAGCTTCAGGTAGATCGGGAAGAAACCCCAGATCAGGTACGCGCCGACGCCGTACAGGTAGCCGAGCCGGAGCTGGTTCACCGCTCCACCGTAAGTGGTGGATCGCTCCCCTGGTCCTTATCGGTGACCGGCGTCACCCGCTGATCCAGCTCCATCCACCGACCCGGCGCGACCGGCCGGAAGCCGATCTTCGCGTAGACCCCGTGGGCGTCGAGCGTGGCCAGCAGGATCCGGCGTACGCCCAGCTCGCCCAGGTGGTCGCGGACCGCGCCGGCCAGCCAGGTGCCCAGCCCGCGACCCCGCTCGGCCGGGTCCACGTACACGTCGCAGAGCCAGGCGAACGTGGTTCCGTCGGTGACCACCCGCGCGACCGCCACCTGCCGCCCGTCACCCGGCCGGTAGACGCCGAAGCCGATCGAGCCGGCGAAGGCGCGCGCCACCGTCTCCCGCTCCCGCCCCAGCGCCCAGTACGCGTCGGTGGCGAGCCAGACGTGCACCAGGTCCAGGTCGATCCGGTCCGGGTCGGTGCTGATCTCGTAGCCGTCCGCGCGGGTCAGGGTGAACACGCGGCCGAGGCTAGTACCACCGCCCGGCCCTCTCGCCAGCCAATTCCCTACTGCTGGCCTGGCGGCCCCGGCCGGCCGCCACGGTGGCCGGCCGGGGCCCGGTGTCAGTCGCGGTCGAGAACGGCGCCGAGGATCCAGGTGACGATGCCGACGAAGAGCGCGCCCAGCACCGCCTCCGGCCAGAACCCGTCCACGTGGAAGGGCAGTCCGGCCTCACCGGCGATCCAGCTGGTGAGCAGGAAGAGCAGGCCGTTCACCACGAGCGCGATCAGGCCGAGGGTCAGCAGGTAGAAGCCGCACCCCACGGTCTTGATGATCGGCTGGAGCACCGCGTTCACCACGCCGAAGATGACCGCGACGAGCACCAGCGTGATCACCGTCTCGGTGGCCGAGTCGGAGTCGAGCGAGATGCCCGGGATGAGCAGGGTGGCGAGCCAGAACGCCACCGCCGTCGAACCCACGCGAATCAAAAGACCCTTCAGGAAATCCATGGCCGGGATCGTGCCACGGCCGTACCACCAGGGGAAGTCGCGCGGCGGCGCGCGGCCGTCAGTGCCGGGCCGGGCGACCGACCAGTTGCGACTCGACAGGTGTGGGCGAGAGCAGCGCCCAGCGCAGGGCCCGTCGGTTGACCACCGCCACCATGTCGTCGCGGATCCGCGTCAGCCACTCCGCGGAGCCGCCCAGGCCCAGCGCCGCGCCCGCGAGGGCGGCCTCGTCCGGGTCGAGCGGCTGGAGGATCGCCAGGTCGGCGCGGGCCAGCGCGGGCGTGTCGGCCGGGGTCAGCTCGTCGCGGACCACCAGGACCGACTGCCAGGCGGACGCCGGTCCGGCCTCCGGCGGCACCGGGCCGGCGTCCACCACGACCAGCAGCGGGTGCAGCGGCGAACCGGGCGCGCCACCGACCGGACGACCGGGCGGAAGCAGCGGTACGCCGCCGCCGACCGTCCCGACACCCCGCACGAACGGTTCCCAGAACCGAGGGCGGCCGGTCTGCACCACCACGCGCGCGCCGAGCGCCAGCGCCCGCAGCACGAGCAGTTGCGCCGCGGGCACGCCGCCGACGAGCAGCACCCGGGTCGTAGCCGGCCGGAACAGGCGCACCGTGAGCGCGGCGCCGTGCCGGTTCGCGCCCACCATCAGGCCGGCAGCGGCCGGGGGCAGGTCCAGCGCGGGCGGAGGCGACCCGGCCGGGAACGCGGCCCCGGCGCTCACCGCCAACGGCAGCGTGGCGGCCAACCCGGCCAGGTGCTCACCGTCGAGCCGGCGCAACTCGCCGCCGGCGTCACCGGCGACCCGGCGCAGCGTGCGTTCCGCCGTCGACAGCTCGGCCGTGCTCCCGGCAGCCACCCGTACCGCCAGCTCGCCTGGGACCGGCGCCGTGCCGGTGCGCGGACCGACTGTGAGCGCGACGGTGGTAGCGGTGGCCGGCAGCGCGAGCAGCCGGCCCACCAGCCCTCGCGCCGCCTCGCCACGCGGATCCGGCCACCGGCCCAGCCGCCAGGTGGCCTGTGTGAGGCCACCGACGGTGAGCAGCGGCCAGGTCTCCCGCACCGGGGCGCCGGGCTCGTGGTGGGCCAGCTCGGCGATCACCCGCAGCGCCGCGTCGCCGCCGAGCGGCCGTGCGGTGAGCGGGCCGAGCCGGCGGACGAGCCGGCGCAGGGTGCCGGACAGTGCCCGTAGCAGATCCTCGTCCGGCCAGCCGTCGGCGCGCAGCACCTGGACGGCCAGCACCACGCGCGCCCGTCCGGCCAGCCGCCCGTCGGTGAGCTGGCGGTACGACGTCCCGGCCGGACCGCCGGCCACAGCGGGCGCCGGTGCGGGGGATGACGAGAACACCAGTTGCAGCCGGATCGCGGGCGCCTCCGGACCGGTCGGGGGAAGCAGGTCGAACGGCGTGGGCAGCTCGTGCGCGTGGTCGCCGAGCAGGTCGTCCGGGTCGCCCAGCTCCAGCAGCGCGGTCAGTCCGGCGGCGTCGTGCAGCACGGCCGCCCCGCCGGACGCCTCCGTCGCGCCGACCACAGCGCCCGGCCGGAGCAGCTCCAGAAGCGCCGCCGGGTCGGCCGCCGCCGGCAGGGCGCGCCGCCGGGTCAGGTACGCGGCGGCGGTGACGAGCCATTCGTGGAGCCAGCGGCCGCGCACCCGCACCCACGCGGCGGGCAGCAGCAGGGCCGCCGAGAGCAGCGCGACGGCAGTCGGCACGACACCCCGCCCGGCGGCCGCGATCAGCACAGCCGCCGCGACCTGGGTCGCCACGATCTGGCCGGCGCGCAGCCGCGCGGTCGGACAGCTCGTCCACTGTGGGGCGACGACCGCGACGCACGCGGACCGCTCGGACGTGCTCGCCGTCACCGCACCTCCTCGCCGAGCCTCCGCGTGACGCTGCCGTGGCTCATCGTAATGGCCGAGTTGTCCACAGGGGAGCCCGAAGGGGTAGCAGAACCGGAGTCGGACGGCTACCGTCAGCGACGAAATCGTCGAGTTGCGTGTCCGCCGCCGCCAGGCTTCCCCCTCCACCGGCCCCGGACCCCGCCGACGAGTCCACGGTGGTCACACGGTGGCCAGCCACGACCGAGGAGACGAGGTGACGTCCGGGATGTCCCAGACCCAGGCAGAAGCCGCGGTGATGCAGCAGACCGCCGCGAAGTTCGAGCAGGTCGACCAGTCGCTCCAGACCATGCTCAGCGGCCTGATGGCCGAGCTGGAGGTGTTGCAGCAGGCCTGGCGGGGCGCCGGTGGGCGCTCGTTCGCGCAGGTCAAGCAGCAGTGGGCGCAGGACCAGGCCGCCCTTCACCGGGCGCTGCGCGAGACCGCCACCGCGATCCGCACCGCGGGCCGGCAGTACGACGTCTCCGACACCGAGGCCGCCGGCCGGGTGGCGGGCACCAACCGCGGCATCCAGCTGCCGCTCTGACAACCGGAAGGATCGAAACCATGGAGCACGGTGTGCTGGTCGTCAACTTCGCCGCCCTGCAACAGGCGGGCGCCGACATCCAACGTGCGCTGTCCACGCTGGAGAGTCAGCTCGGTCAGCTCGAACGCGACGCCGCTCCGCTGGTGGCCAGCTGGAACGGCGAGGCCCGCGAGGCGTACGAGGTGCGGCAGTCCCGGTGGCGGGCCGCCTCCCAGGATCTCCAGGCGATGCTGCGTGACATCAAGCTCGCGGTGGCGGACTCCGCGACCGACTACCTCGACACCGAGAAGCGCAACGCCAACCTGTTCCAGTGAACCGACGCCGCGCGGCCCGAGCAGGTGACCCGGGCCGCGCGGCGCCGCACGTGGCCGGCGGTCATCTCGGAGCTGCCGGATCAGCCGCCCGCCATCGCCTGCGCGCACCGCGCGGCAGCACCAGGGCGAGCGCCGCCACGAGTGCCACCGCCCCGCCCGCGACGGCGGCGGCCAGGAGCGCCCGGTCCCGGGCCGTGTCCCGGCGGGACTGGCGGGCCAGCGCGGCCGGATCGGGCCGGTCGGCGGGAAGCGCCGCGCCCGGCCGGGTACGGGAATCGGTCGCGCCGGCCGACTCGGTCACCGCCCGGTACGGGTTGAGCACCCCCGCGCCGTAGCCCGCGTCCCGACCCGGCGCCGGGTCGGCGGCAGCCACGATCCGACGGGCCACCTCGTCCGCGCTCAGCCGCGGCCGGTACTGGCGCAGCAACGCCGCCGTACCCGCCACGAACGGAGTGGCATAGCTGGTCCCCTCCGCCCGCTGGTGTCCCGACCGGGGCGCCGCCATCAGCACCTCGCTACCCGGGGCGACCACGTCCACGTACGAGCCGGTCTGGGAGAACGCCGAGCGCGTCCCGTCCCGCCCGATCGCGCCGACGCCGAGCACCCCGTCGTACGCCGCCGGATAGGGCCGGGGATCACCGTTGTCGTGCAGGTTCCCGGCGGCGGCCACCACGACCACGTCCCGGCGCACCGCGTAGGCGACGGCGGCTCGTACGGCCGGGTCGTCCGCGTACAGCACGACCGAGAGGTTCAGCACGTCGGCGTCGTGGTCCACGGCCCAGCGGATGGCCCGGGCGAACCCGGCGGCGTCGACCGTACGCCCCGACTCCCGACCCTCGACCACCTGCTGCTCGCTCACCCGTACCGGCAGGATGCGTGCGTCCGGCGCGACGCCGCGGAATGCGACGCCGGGCTGCGGCGCGGCGGCGATGATGCTCGCCACCCCGGTGCCGTGGCCGGCGCAGTCCCGGGTTCCGTCCCCGCCCCGGTCGAGGAAGTCGGCGCCGTCGAGAACCCGGCCGGCCAGCTGCGGGTGGGACCGGTCCACTCCCGAGTCGACGACCGCGACCACGATCCCGGCTCCCGTCGCGAGCGGGGTGAGCCGGTCCGGGGCGTACCGCTGCTGCGGCCACGGCTGGTCGGCCACCGGCCGGGCCGGCGCGGGCGGCGAGGCGCAGCCGGCGGGCGCGCGAGCCGCCGCGGGGGCGGCCGGAACCGCTGTGGCGAGGAGCGTCGCCAGGGCGGCCACGGCGGGGTACGCGACTGGCCGAGACATCGACGACCTCCGTAACGTGTCGGCTCCGGAACGGGATGTTAGCGGCTCGCTCACCTTGGGGCCGACCGTCGATGGCCAGAAGTCCTGATCTTGCTGCCACCTTGTAGGTTGTAGGCGATGCCTGTGGCCTGTTCGCGGAAGGAGAGGTGGCCGTGACCGGATGGGAGCCGGCCACCGAGGCCGAGGTGGCGATGCGGGATGCGCTGCGCGCGCAGGACCAGCAGCAGTACTTCCGGGCGCTGACTCGCGTCGATCTCTTGCTTCCGGTCGCGAGCGGACCGACCGCCGGGTGGGGCACCTGGACCTCCGGGGGCCGCACCCACGTGCTGGCCTTCACCTCCGTCGCCGCGCTGCGCGCGAGCCTGGGGGAGAACGCGGGGCCCACCCGCCGCGTCGCCTACCCGGATCTGGCGGCCGGCTGGCCCAACCCCGAGTGGTGGTTGGCGGTCAATCCCGGCCTGCCGATCGAGGGCTACCTGCCCGCCTGGTACGTGGCTCAGCTCTCCCGGGGAGACGTCCGGCTTCCCGGCCGCACCATGGGCGCCCGCGCCCGGCTGGAGCGGGTGGAGAACGCCACCCGGGGAGCCCGGAACGCGGTGCCCGAGGCGGCCCCCCGCCCGCCGGCCGTTCCCGTCCCGCCGGCTGCCGTCGCGCCGGCATCGGTGCCCACTGCCGTCGTTCCGCCGCCGGCCGCTGTCTCGCCTCCCGTCGTGCCGCCTCCCGCTGTGCCGCCTCCGGTCGTGCCTCCGGTCGCCGGCGCGTCCGGCCGGGACGAGCGGCTGATGAAGGACGAGCGCCTGATGAAGAACGACGAGCCGCCGACGGTGCCGATGCGGGCCGCTTCGGTCCTGGGCCGGCGGCTGCCCACCGTGCCGCCCCGCCGCCGGGCGTCGGACAGCGACGTCCCGAGCCGGAGCGCCTCCGGCGCCGAGGCGGAAACGGACGCCCTCGACGGCTGGCTCACCGACCTGCGCCGCCGCCCGGACGAGCCGGACCCGTTCGCCACCGCCCCGGCGGCACCTGCCGACGAGGCGCCGGCGGCCTCCGCGCCGCCACCGTCCCGCTCCTTCTTCGAACCCTCGTCCGGTGGCCGCTCGGCCCGGCGCCCGTCGCCGCTGGACCCGTCGCGCCGGGCCGGCGACCGGGCCATGCCGCCGACCCGGTTCGCCGGCGGGCAGCCGTTCCCGCGCCGACGGCCGCTGAACGAGCCGGTACGCGAGGGCCCGACCCACGCCTTCCCGACCCGGACGGACGAGCCGTCGCCGGTGCCCCGGTCGGAGGAGGCGACCCAGGCGTTCCGGCCGACCCGCCCGCCCGAGGACGCCACCGAGGCGCTGCCCCGGCGGCACGCGGGACCGGCCACTGCGGCGGACGCCGGATCCGCTACCGCCGCCGGGCAGGCCACGGCTGACGGGTGGGGGGCCGCGCCGGGCAACGCCGAGGGCGAGACCGCGCGGTGGGAGACGATCGACGAGCCGGTGGAGGAGCTGCCAACGTCGATCGCCGAACCGGTCTCCGCGCCGCCCGCATCACGCCGCGACTTCACACCCATCGTCATCGAGGGCACCGTCATCGAGGCCCGCGACCTGACCGAGCCCGCGCCGCTCTGGTCCGCGCAGCAGGCCGGTCCGGTGCGCGCGGAACCGGCCGAGGGCGCGGCCACGCCGTGGGCCGGCACCACCGACCCGACCGTGCCGCTCTCCGCGGACCCGCCGGCCGCCGACGACACGGTGAACTCCGCCGAGCCGACGCCGGCCCACACCCGGGCCACCGGCGCGACGGACCGGGGTACGCCGCCCGACGAGCCGACCGTGTCGTTCGCGTCGTCATCCGAGCCCACGACGTCGCTGTTCGGGCCGCCGGCCCCGGCAGCCGAGGCCACCGCGCCGCTGTTGACGCCGTCGGCGTCGGCGTCGGCCGAGCCTACGGTCTCGTTGTTCGACCGGGTGCCGACCGGGCCGACCGCGCCGCCGGCCGGCCCGGGTGAGGCCGAGCCGACCGTGTCGTTCGCGTCGTCATCCGAGCCCACGACGTCGCTGTTCGAGCCGCCGACTCCCGCGGCGGACGCCACCGCGCCGCTGTTCACGCCGTCGCCGTCGGCCGAGCCGACGGTCTCGTTGTTCGATCCGGCACCGACCGAGTCGCCCGCGCCAGTGGCCGGCCCGGTCGAGGCTGAGCCGGCGGTTTCTGCCTCCGACCGGGCATCGGCTGAGTCGACCGCGCCGCTGTCCGGTCCGGTTGGGGCCGAGCCGACTGTCTCGTTGTTCGATCGGGTGTCGACCGAGCCGACCGCGCCGCTCTCCGGGCCTACCGAGGCCGAGCCGACGGTCTCGCTGTTCGATCCGGTACCGGCTGAGCCGACCGCGCCGCTGTTCGACCCGGCACCGGCTGAGCCGACCGTCTCGCTGTCGAACCCCGTGTCGGCGGAGCAGCCGACCGTGTCCCTCTTCGCGCCGGCGACCGGCGACGAACCGGTCACCGCGTCGCTGTTCGCGCCCGGCGAGCCGACCGTGGCGCTGTCCGCGCCGGCGTCGACGGCACCGGACACCGCGACCCCCGCCACGACAACCGGTCCGCCGGCCGGCCACGGATCGACCACCACGAGCGGGCCCGCCGAATTCGTACCGGCGAACGACGTCGAGGAGGACCTGCTGGCCGCCGCGGGCAGCGGCAGCACCGACGGCTTCCTCACCACCCTGCTGCTGGCCCGGGTGCTGCTGCCCGTCGCGCCCGACTCGGTCGCCGGCAGCCGGCCGGGCGACCCCGGCTTCGTCTGGCACGCCGATCAGGTCGACGGCGAGAGGTGCGTTTCGGTCTACACCTCGCCGGAACGCCTGGCCGAACACACCGAGGGTCAGGTCGAGACGGTACGGGTCAAGTTCGTCCAGCTCATCCGCAGGTGGCCGGACGTGGCCTGGTCGTTCCGGGTCAACCCGGGCAGCCCGGTCGGCGCGACGTACCCGGGGGAGCAGGTCCTCGCGCTCGCCAACTGGGCGGCCGAGGTGGGCCTCGGTGACGACCCGGAGCCGGCCGCTGCGCCGCAGCAGGCGGAACGACAGCGCACGGAGGCGCCCACGATCGCCGCGAACCGGCCGGTCGCCATGCAGAAGGCGATCGCGGCGAGCCAGCTCGCGTACTACCTGGAGCGTGGCTACGACCGGGTCTCCGGATTCGTGCACCGGGCCGGGGAACTGGGGCACCTGCGTACCCCGGCGGAGCTGTACCGGGCTCTCGGCCTCGGCCACCCGGGGTCGCCGTTCTCCCCCGACGACGAGGAGATCTACCTGCTGCGCTGGCCCGCCTACCGGCCGAGCCTCTACCGGATCCCGTACGGCGGCCCGAACGAGGCGGCGATGCGGGCGATGGAGGGCTGGGTGATCGAGCGGCCCCCGTTCCGCGGCAACGGCTTCGCGCCGGGGGAGAGCAGCGATGTGATCGCCGAGTTCAAGGTGGACAGCGCCCGGCTCCCGCACGGTGCCGAGCTGTGGCGGGTCGGCGCGGACGGTGACAGCAAGCTGGTCGCGGTCCTGGACACCGACGAGCTGCTGTGGCGGAAGGCGGGCGAGGCGTGACCCGGGACGGCTACGTGGCCCGCTGGCGGGGACGGGAGTACCACGCCAGCCCTGACGGGGACGACATCCGCCTCTACCAGCCCGGACCGGGCGAGGGCTTCACCGAGGTACGCCCCGGCCGGTACGTCCGGGTGGTGCCGGCCGCCGAGGTCGACGATCTGGCGTACGTGCGGACCACCTGCACCTGGCAGGGGCAGCCGTTCATCGTGCTGGCCGAGCACGAGGGCTGGCTGCGGCTGGAGTACACCGGTGGGCGCTGGCCGGTGGCCGAGGCGATGGGGCTGGAGGCGTTCGACTTCGGCGTCTACCAGGGCTGGGCGCCCGCGGCCGAGGTGGCCGACCTGGGCGAGCAGCGGGTCTGAGTCAGGACTTCGCCCAGCGCAGGATCTCGCCGAGCACCACGTCCCGCGCCTCCACGTGCGGGAAGTGCCCCACGTCGTCGAGTAGTCGCCACTCGTACGGGGCGGTGACGTAGCGGCCGGAGCCCTGGGCGGTACGGGGGAGCGAGGCGCGGTCGAGTGCGCCGTGCAGTTGCAGGGTCGGCGTGACCAGCGGCTTCTGCATCAGCTTCACGAAGCGGTAGCCGTGCAGCCGCAGCACCGAGCGGAACGCCCAGCGGTAGCCCTCCATCGCGCAGAATGCGGCCTGCGGGATCTGCATCGCCACCCGGCAGCAGTGGGCGTAGTCGGCGAAGTCGGGGCCGGACACCCAGCGCGGGCCGCCCCACCGGCGCAGGATCTCCTCCACCTCGGCGGCGTCGTCCCGGGCCAGGACGTGCTCGTAGCGGGGGAGCTGGAACTTCAGCGTCGCGGTGGCCGAGGCGAACTGGCCGCGCGGGTCGGCGAAGATGGCCGCCCGCAGCCGCAGCGGGTGCGGCGCGCCGAGCACCACGAGCCGCCGGACCAGCGTCGGATGGAAGGAGGCGGCGGTCCAGCCGATGAGCCCGCCCGCGCCGGTGCCGACGACAGTGGCCGACCGCTCACCGAGTGCCCGGATCAGGCCGGCGACGTCGGCGGCGAGCGTGTAGCCGTCGTACCCCCGGGGTGGCTTGTCGCTCGCGCCGTAACCGCGCAGGTCGACCGCGACCGCGCGGAAGCCCGCGTCGGCGACCGCCGGCAGCATCTCGTGCCAGGCGTACCAGTGTTCGGGGAAGCCGTGCAGGAAGAGCACCATCGGGCCGGTGCCCGCCTCGACGACGTGGAACCGGCTGCCGTTGGCGCCGACGAACCGGTGCGTCCACGGCCCCTCGGGCAGGACGCAGGAGTCGTCGACGGGTCCGCCGCGCTGGTCGGTCATGGGGCACAGCCTAGGGCCGCCGGTCACCCACCGGCCCCCGCAGGTGACGAGGATCAGGGATTTCTCCGGGCGGTCACCCGGAACCGCGCAGCCGGGTACCGCGTTCGCGTGAGGGCGCCGCTACCGCATGTCACTCTTCGATGATCCGCATCGGGATGCCGGGTCCGCAGTCGACGGAGCGGTCCCGCGCGGTGAGCCGCAACGTGACCAGATCGCCCTTGCGCAGCTCACCGGCGTTCGGGCCGTACACCGCGTACTCCGTGCCGTTCTCGTCCATCAGCCCGTAGCACGGCCCGGACCCGCCCCGGGTGATCCAGCCGGCGACGACGCCGGTGGGCCGGTTGTCGGTGGGCCTCTTCGGCGGGCCGGCAGGCCGCCGAAGCGTCGGCAGGTCGGTGGCGGACAGCGGCGCGGGACGATCGGCGGGTGCGCCCGCGCCGCTCACGGCCGGCTGCTGGTGGTCGTCGGACACGGATCCTCCGTCTCGGCCGCGACCGCGCCGGCCGGCAGCGGTTCGCGAGAGGGCCGGCAGCATGGTGCGGGGCGTCACCCGGATGGGACGCGGGTGAGGGCCGGCGGGTTCCCCGGAAAGGGCGATGCCCGGGCGGTTCACCGCCCGGGCATCGCGTGGTGCGTCGATCAGTGGATCAGGAGAAGCGGACCTTCAGCGAGGTGCCGTTCTGCTCCAGAACCTTGATCTTGGTGCCGGTCGCCGGGAGCTTGACGCCGTGGTTCGGCAGCTCCGGGTACCAGTACTGCTTGGTGTCGTCGAACAGCGGCTGCGCCGCCTGGCCGCGGATGTACTGCGGCTGGCTGTTGACGTGCAGCGTGAACGAGTCGGCCTTCTTCAGGCTGAACGGCGCGTCGTAGACCTGGACGCGGGCCCGCCAGGGCGCCCCGGTCAGGTTGTAGATCGGCCGCGGGTGCGCGTCGATGATCATGTTCCGGCCTTCACCCGGGTGCGCGAACGTGTCGTTGTCCGCGAACCGGAGGTTCCAGTAGGAGATCAGCAGACCCTCCTGGTACGCGTAGTGGTCCACGTAGTCCGGGCGGGTGTTCGCGTAGCCGAAGAAGTACGGGCCGGTCTTGAGGTACTTGTCGTACGAGACGTACGACCGGTTGCCGGCGATGTAGTAGTTGTCGAACTTACGGGTGTAGGTCTCCTCGACGATGCTGAAACCGCTGAGGGTCCAGCCGTTCGCACCGGCCTCGGCGCCGTCGGTGAGGAGCGTCTGGCCGTCGGCGGTCACGGTGACCGCGTCACCGTAGAAGCCGCCCTCGGAGACACCGCCGTCCGTCTGGTAGCGGAGCCGGAACTGCACGACCTTGCCGGCGACCGCGTCCATCGGGATGTTGACGTCGACCCACTCGTTGTTGCTGGAGCCGTCCAGGGCGTAGCGCCCGGGGGAGATCTCCTTCAGCGGGGTGCCGTTGGCCGTACCGGGCAGCGAGGCCCAGGTCTGGCCACCGTCGGTGGACGCCTCGAAGAAGAGGTAGTCGTAGTCCGCCTCGATGCTGTAGCGACCCTTCATCGACAGCGCGGCGCTGGTCTTCCCGGTGAGGTCGACAGTGCGCGTCATCGTGTTGTTCAGGTCGTCGTCGTTGCCCGAGAAGAACTGCTTCGTGCCCTCGAACGGCTTGCCGTTCTGGAACGTGTACTCCCGCTGCGGCAGCACCACCACGGCGCCCTGGGCCTTCTTGGAGTTGTACTCCTGCGGGCCCAGTTCCAGGGTGCGCTTCTGACCGGCCACGATGACCTCGTAGTCGAGCCAGCCGAGCTGGAGCTTGTTCCACGCGCCGAGGTCGCCGCCGCGCTCGCCGATGCCACCGTCGTTCTTGGCACCGAGCCGGCTCTGGGCCATCAGGGTCCAGTGCTCGTTGTTGTTGTCCCCACCACTGACGACGTTGTAGTCGTCCGGCAGACCGAGGTCGTGGCCGTACTCGTGGTAGAAGACGCTCCGGCCACCGTTCTCCGGCTGGATCGTGTAGTCACCGATCCAGACGCCGGTGTTGCCGATCTGGGTGCCGCCGGCCGGGAAGTTCTCCGGGCCGGTGTTGCCCTGGTCGCTGGCGAAGGCGTACCACCGGTGGCTCCAGATGGCGTCCTCACCCTGGTACGGGTCACCGTCGGCCTCGTCACCGCCGGCGTGGACGATCTGGAAGTGGTCGATGTAGCCGTCCGGCTCGTTGAAGTCGCCGTCGCCGTCGAAGTCGTACCGGTCCCACTCGTCCATCGCCTTGACGTCCGCGGCGATCTCCGCGTCGGAGCGGCCCTGCGCCTTCTGGTCGGCGACCCACTGGTTGGCGGCGTCGCGGACCAGCGCCCACGTGTTGGTGCAGACGTTCGAGGCGCACGGGTAGCCGCCGGAGCGGCCGTAGCGGGCCTCGTTGTACTGCACCTTCACCCAGTTGGTGACCTCGCCGTCGACGCTGTACCGACCCGAGGACTGGGCCTCGTAGTACTGCTTCAGCGACTCGTCGCCCGGGTTGGTGCCGAAGTACAGCTGCCGGAAGTGGTCGGCGCTGTAGTCCGCCTGCCACACCGTGGAGTTGTCCACCGCACGGTTGGGCTGGGGGATCTGGTTGCGGAGCGGACCGTCGAACCGGGTCGGGCCCGGGGTGTCCGGGTCGGTGTCCTGGTCCGGGTAGTTCGGGTGCCGCTCGTCGCCGAACTCCGCGAGGATGACGAAGATCTTGTCGGTCCGCTCGCGGGAGAGTTCGACGTACTGGTCCTTGGTCGGACCCTTGCCTGCCTTGGTGCTCTTGGCTGCCTTGCCCGCCGCGGGACCGGCGACAGCCTGCTCGCCGACCTTGACGACCTTGCTGCCGTTGATCTTCTGGGCCTTCGCCCTGCCGGACAGGACCTCGCTGAGGCCCTCCTGGCGCAGCGCGCGCCGCTTCTCCTCCAGCGGGTTGGGCAGGTCGTGCTCAGCCTGCGCAGGCTCGGCCACCGACGGAGCGGCGGCCGGCAGCTTCGGCGTCGGCGCGGCACTGGCGGACGTGCCTGCCATCAGCCCCGTCGCGGTCAGCGAAAGCCCGAGCAGACCCACTGCGACTTTGCGCACGTGGTACCTCCGGTGTGAGGGAACCGGCCCAACTGGGGGTACGGGCCGGTGGAACGTCCCACTAGTGGGACCAAAGGTGAACATAGACACTGCTGCGACCGGTGGGAAGATGCGTGCGTCGATTTGTAGCAACTTTTTGTTGAGAATGCTTTTCACCGTCACATGCCTGCCGGTGGCCGAGTCGTTGACCAGCAACGATGCGCTCAGCGGCGATTGCAGTGACATGCATGGATTAATGGTTGCGCGGAAGGGCCGGGAGCGCTCGCGCTCCCGGCCCTTCCCCCATCGAGCTGGATCAGATCATTTTTCGGTCATTCCGGTTCCGCTTTGACCGCGCCCGTTCAGCTGCGCGGCGGAACCACGTACACCTGGGCGTACGAGTTGTCCTTGGCGGCCCGCTTGATGATGATCGAGACACCGTACTGGACGCCCGCGTCACCCGGGTTGCCGGTGCCGAGCACGATCGCCCCGCCACCGAGCGTCGAACCGTAGTAGTCCGTCGCCGGGCTGCCGTCCGGGTTCACCACCCGGGTCGTGTACTGCTGGTTGCCCCGCGACGGGATGACCACCGAGGCGTCGTTGTCCCGCGCGTACGCCGCACCGTCGCGGATCTCGATGCCCGGGTACCAGCCCTTGGCGTCGGTGAAGCCACGCACCGGAGCCTGCGGGCCGAACTTCGTGCAGTACTCGCTGTACGGCTCGTCCGCCGCCTCCAGGCACTCCTTGAACGGGTACGTGGGCTTCAGGCCGAACGCGGCGTTGGAGGACTGCGGCCGGCTGGGCAGGTTCTTCAGCACCGACGGGTCCTTCTCGGCCGCGACGCCCTTGCGGCGCAGCGGGTCGTTGTGCGAGTCGACGATCAGCAGACCGCCCTTGGCGCCGTAGCTGGGCAGCGCGGTCATCTGCGCGGTGACGTGGTTGACGTCGCCGAGCTGGGTGTCCCGGTACCAGACCAGCATGCCCGGCGCGTTGTACGCGATCCGGTCGACCTTCCACGCCTCGTGCGAGTAGACGGTGTCGTAGGTGTACTTCAGACCCTTGTCGAAGCCGTCGAAGTTACGCCACTCGGCCAGGTAGTAGTGCGACTTCACCTGGGTGCCCGAGTCGATGTACCAACCCGCGCCGCTGGTGTCGGTGAACGTGCCGCCGGTCTGGGTCCAGCCCGCGGCGCCGCTCTCCACGTCGTCGCTCCACGTGGTGGCGCCGCCGCCGGTCACCGAGAAGTCGTCGGCGAACCAGCCGCGCTCCACGAACGCCTCGTCGGTGGCGTAGCGCAGCCGGACCTGCACGGTCTGCCCGGCGTACGACGACAGGTCGACGTAGTCGTGCCGCCAGCCGCCGGTGCTGCCGGTCAGGCCGTACTTCTTGTTGCCGAAGTCGACCATGCGGCCGTTCGGGTCGGCGTAACCGTCGTTGGTGGAGACCAGCGCGCCGCCCTCGGCGTACACCTTCTGCTCGCTCCAGGTGGCCCCGCCGTCGGTGGAGACCTCGACGAAGCCGAAGTCCCAGTCCGCCTCGATGACGTAGTTGTTCCACATCCAGAACTTCGCGTCCGCGGCGTTCGGGACGGTCACCGTGCGGCTGAGCTTGACGTCGGCCCAGTTCTGGTCGGCGCCGGAGTACCACATGTTCCCGCCGCTGTGCGGCGTGGCCAGCGAGATCACCTTGTCCGGCAGATCGATCTTGATGCCGTCCTCGGTGCCGACCGGCGTACGCGAGGTCTGCCCGAGCTTGACCAGCTTGGCCCGGTCACCCGGCCCGAACGTCTTCGGCTCGGCCCAGCCCAGCACCCACTTGTCCCAGAGGCCCATGTGGGTGGGAAGCGCCTGGAAGATCTCGCCGGAGTGCGAGCCCGACGCCATCAGGTCCCAGAAGTCCACGTCCGAGTCGGCGTTGCCGGAGGTGTCGTAGAGGTCCGGCAGGCCCAGGTCGTGCCCGAACTCGTGGGCGAAGACGCCGACGCCGGCGTCCTCCGGCTGCACGATGTAGTTCGACACCTTCAGGTTGGTGCCCGGGATCGTGTAGCCACCGGTCACGGTCGAGGAGTGCGCCCAGACCGAGTAGATCCCGACGTCGCCGCCGCCACGGGACTTGCCCTGGTTGGCGTGCACCAGCACCAGGTGGTCGATCACGCCGTCCGGCTCGTGGTAGTTGCCGTCGCCGTCGCGGTCGCTCTGGTCCTCGATGTCGTAGTCGGCCCACGGGAAGTTCGGGTCGGCCGCGGCGAGCGCGTCGATCGCATCGGTGGCGAGGCGCCCGGCGCCCTGCGGGTTGTCCGGGTGGCCGTTCATCGACTGCTCACGCCCGGCGACCCAGTTGCCGTTCTCGTCCTGGAAGCAGCGCGAGGCGGCGTACCAGCCCTCCGAGTGCGGCACCGTGATCCACGGGCTGGCCTGCCCGTCCACGGTGTACGCGTTCTTGGACATCTCCAGGTACATGTTGTGCATGGTCCGCCCGGCGAGGCTGATGCCCGGCTTGCCGTCCGGCCCCTTCAGGTCCTTGCGGACCCGCTCGGTGATGCCCTTCTTGCTGTAGAGCATCTTGTCGTAGTGGGCCGGGGAGAAGTCCGGCACCCACATCGAGTTGTTGTCCTTGTGCGGCAGCGTGGCCGGGTTCGGAATGGTGTTGTGCCGCGGCCCGTTCTGCACGGTGCCGGGAACGCAGGTGCGGTCCTCGAACACCGTCTTCGGGACCATCACGTTCGTGAAGTCGTCGTTGGCCTTGTCGTTGAACTCGACGAGCAGCGTCAGCAGCTTGGCGGTCTGCGTGCTCTTGGCCTTCTTGATCTTCCGAGGGCTGTGGCCGGTCCGGATGGACTTGGCCTCCAGCTTCGCCAGCTCGCGGGCGGCGATCGGGTTGCCGCCGGCGTACTTGCGGTCGTAGGCGCGCGCCTCGTCCGCGGGCGAGGAGAAGACGCCGTCGCGGCCCTTGACCTCCTTGCCGCCGGTGTCCGGCTGCACCTCGGGCTCGGCGTAGTTGATGTAGTGCTCGTCCGCCCCGATCGTGACCGGTGCGGACCGGGACGGCTGGGCCGCCGCGCTGCCCGTCACGGTCAGCGACGTGGCCGCGAGCGCGATGGCGGGCAGCGCGACGAGTAGGCGTCGGCGTGCCCTGTGCTGCGACATGGGGAGCATGCCACTCCGTTCGTAGGGAATGGTGAGGGACCGGCCGTCTCACTGACACTCGTCGAAATCCGCCGGTGCGGCTGAACGTAACCGACAAGCAGCGACATCGACAGTGGTGAAAAGCCCCTCTGGCCGATCAGGTCAGACCGGGTCCACCGATCGACCGGAACAGGTCCCCGGGTACGACGAGGGGCGGACCGCCGCGCGGCCCGCCCCTCGGTCGGCTGTGGTCAGTCCTCGTCGGACTTGCCGCCGCTCATCCCCGAGGAGATCAACTCCATCACCGAGGAGTCCTGGAGCGTGGTCACGTCGCCGAGCGACCGGTTCTCCGCCACGTCCCGCAGCAGTCGGCGCATGATCTTCCCGGAGCGGGTCTTCGGCAGCTCCGGCACCAGCATGATCTGTCGCGGCTTGGCGATCGGGCCCAGCGTCTTCGCCACGTGGTTGCGCAGCTCGGCGATGAGCTGCTCGCCCGCGTCACCCGCGGTCTCCGCGCTGCCGCGCGGGATGGCGAACGCGACGATCGCCTGGCCGGTGGTCGGGTCGGTCGCGCCGACCACCGCCGCCTCCGCCACCGACGGGTGACTGACCAGCGCCGACTCCACCTCGGTGGTGGAGATGTTGTGGCCGGACACCAGCATCACGTCGTCGACCCGGCCGAGCAGCCAGATGTGCCCGTCGTCGTCCTTCTTGGCGCCGTCACCGGCGAAGTAGACCCACTCGTCGCCGGTGTTGGCGCCCGCGCCGAACCGGGACCAGTACGTCTCCAGGAACCGGTTGTCGTCGCCCCAGATGGTCCGCAGCATCGAGGGCCACGGCTCCTTCAGCACCAGGTATCCGCCGCCGCCGTTCGGCACCGACTGGCCCTGGTCGTCGACCACGTCGGCGACGATGCCGGGCAGCGGGCTCATCGCCGAGCCGGGCTTCGCCTCGGTCACGCCGGGCAGCGGCGAGATCATGATGGCGCCGGTCTCGGTCTGCCACCAGGTGTCCACCACCGGCAGCTCACCACGGCCGACGTGCTGCCGGTACCAGATCCACGCCTCCGGGTTGATCGGCTCGCCGACGCTGCCGAGCAGACGCAGCGACGACAGGTCGAACCCGGCCGGAATGTCCTCGCCCCACTTCATCATGGTGCGGATCAGGGTCGGCGCGGTGTACAGGATGGTCACCTTGTACTTGTCGACGATCTCCCAGAACCGGCCCTTGTGCGGGGTGTCCGGGGTACCCTCGTACATGACCTGGGTGGCGCCGTTTGAGAGCGGGCCGTACACGATGTAGGAGTGCCCGGTCACCCAGCCGATGTCGGCCGTGCACCAGTAGACGTCCGTCTCCGGCTTCAGGTCGAAGACCGCGTGCGTGGTGTACGACGTCTGGGTCAGGTAGCCGCCGGTGGTGTGCAGGATGCCCTTCGGCCGGGCGGTCGTGCCGCTGGTGTAGAGGATGAACAGCGGGTGCTCGGCGTCGAACGCCTGCGCCTCGTGCTCCGGCGACGCGGTCTCCACCGTCTCGTGCCACCAGTGGTCCTTGCCCGACCAGGCGACCTCCTCACCGGTGCGGCGGACCACCAGCACGTGCTCCACCGACGGGCACTTCGCCACCGCCTCGTCCACCGTCGGCTTGAGTGCCGACGGCTTGCCCCGGCGGAAGCCGCCGTCCGCGGTGATCACCACCTTGGCGCTGGCGTCCTGGATCCGGTTGGTGAGCGCGTCGGCGGAGAAGCCGCCGAACACCACGCTGTGCGTGGCGCCGATCCGGGCGCAGGCGAGCATCGCCACCGCCGCCTCCGGGATCATCGGCATGTAGATCGCCACCCGGTCACCGGCGGTCACGCCCAGCTCGGTCAGCGCGTTCGCGGCCTGGCAGGTGAGCTTGTGCAGGTCGGCGTAGGTGACGGTACGGGTGTCGCCCGGCTCGCCCTCCCAGTGGATCGCCACCTTGTCGCCCTGGCCCGCCTCGACGTGCCGGTCCAGGCAGTTGTACGCCACGTTGAGCCGGCCCCCGGTGAACCACTTCGCGAACGGGGCGTTCGACCAGTCCAGCACCTGCCCCCACGGCTGGGCCCAGGCCAGCCGGCCGGCCTGGCGCTCCCAGAAGGCGAGCCGGTCGCCGGCCGCCTCCTCGTACGCCTCGGCGGTCACGTTGGCGTTCGCGGCGAGTTCAGCCGGCGGCGGGAACTGGCGCGTCTCGTTCAGCAAGTTGGCCAATGCCTCGCTCATGCGGTGACTCCTTCGTCGCGTGACCTGCGTCTCCTACTGCGGGGAAGGTTAGTCCCGCCGTACTCCGGCCGCGACCGCCCGGCCTCTCACCGCGCGCCGAGCGGCCCCGTCCCCGCGCCGAGTGCACCGCGCGACGCCGACGGCGTCACTTTCCCGGCGGGCGGAGGCGGATACCGGCCCGCCGGTCGCTAGCGTGACGGGGTGACCACCGATCCGCTCGCCCCGCTGCTCGCGCTCGCCGACGTCGCCCCCGCCGTCGAGCGGGCCCGTGAGCGGGTCGACCTGGCCCACCGGCACCGCGCGCTGCGCCGCCAGGGCGGCCAGGTCGCCGCCGAGGTCAGCCTCCGCTCGGCAGTGGCCAGCGCCGCGCTGGAGGGCCGCGACCACGAACGCGAGGAGGTACGCGCCGGCACCGTCACCGACCCGGTGCTCCAGGGCGCGCTACGGGTCGCCGGGGCGCTGCCCGGACTGAGCGACCTCTGGCCCAAGGCCCCCCGGCAGGTGATGGCCCGGCTGCACGTGCTCGCCGCCCGCGACGTGGTGACCGAGGAGGAACTGGGCCGCCCCGTCGCCGACCCGGTGGTGGCGGCCCGCCTCGACGGCCTGGCCGCCCTGGTCGCCGGCGGCACCAAGGTGCCACCGCTGGTGCTGGCCGCCGTCGTACACGGCGAGCTGCTGAACCTGCGCCCGTTCCCCGGCCCGTCCGGGGTGGTGGCCCGCGCCGCCGCCCGGCTGGTGCTGATCTCCACCGGCTTCGACCCCCGCGGGCTGGTCGCGGTGGACGTCGGTCACCGCGAGCGCGAGCCGGAGTACGTGGGCGCGGCCGGCGCGTTCGCCACCGGCACGCCCGACGGCCTGCGCTCCTGGCTGCGGCACTACATGAGCGCGGTGGAGGTCGGCGCGGACCAGATCACGCTGATCGGCGACGAGATCCTCGCCGCGTCCTGACGGTTGCGGGTGTCAGGCGGTGGGTGCGGCCGTGCGGGTGCGGCGGTGCCGGCCGTACCAGGCGATGCCGATGGCCACGCCGACGCCCACGCCGAGCGCTGCCGCCGCGACCGGCACCGCCGGCCGCTCGCGCAGGCGGCGACCCAGCGGGATCGGGTGCCGGAACTCCAGCACCGGCCACGCGTTCTCCACCGCCAGCTTGCGCAGCGCCCGGTCCGGGTTGACCACCGTCGGATGCCCCACGCACTCCAGCAGCGGCCGATCGGAGTACGAGTCGGAGTACGCGTACGAGTCGGCCAGGTCGTAGTCCCGCTCCAGAGCCAGTTCGCTGACCGCCTCGACCTTGCTCGGACCGGCCGCGTAGAACTCGACCTCGCCGCTGTAACGGCCGTCCACCACGCCCATCCGGGTCGCGATCACGTCGGTGATCCCGAGCAGCTCACCGATCGGCCGGACCATCTCGTCGCCGGACGCGGAGACCAGCACGACGTCGCGCCCGGCGGACTGGTGCTCCTCGATCAGGGCGGCCGCCTCGGCGTACACATAGGGGTTGATCAGCTCGTGCAGCGTCTCCGCGACGATCTGGCGGACCTGTTCCACCGGCCAGCCCTTGCAGAGTGTGGCCAGGTAGTCCCGGGTCCGGGCCATGGTCTGCTCGTCGGTGCCGCCCAGCCGGAACATCAACTGCGCGTACGCCGACTTGACCACGTCACGCCTGGTGATCAGCCCGTCCCGGTAGAACGGCCGACCGAACGCCAGGGCGCTCGACTTGGCGATGACGGTCTTGTCGAGATCGAAGAAAGCGGCGCTGCGGCCCACGGCGCGAAAGTCTAGCCCGACGGGAGGCGTGGAGGCGTCCGCCCGGGTCGCGAAAGCCGATGAGCACCCGGTGGAGTGACGGCGGTCACAGGTAGCTATCGATGAATTTAGCTTTGCGTGGAGTGAACAACACTCGACGTATAAGGGTCGACTGCGGCATGCTTGTGCTCGCGACGGGAGTTCGCATACCCGGCGTCGATGGGCCTCGGCGGTTGCACCCCCCGTAACCGCTGAGTCGGTTCGGCTCGACCCCCCCGGAGCCGAACCACAAGACGACCCCCGTCTCCCCCCGACGGGGGTCGTCCCTTTGCCCCGTGAGCGTTCCGCCGCAGGTCACAGGCCCTCTCCGTCGTCGTCCAGGTCGCTGCCCGGCGGTGTCTCCAGAGTCGGAGGCAGCAGAGAGGCAGCAGAGCCCTCGAGGGCGGCCAGGACGCGGGCGGCGTAGTCGTCCGGGGTGTGGGTGTAGCGGTTGAGCGTCGTCGACGCCTGTTCGTGGCCCATGACCCGCTGCACCAGGTTGATCGGCACGCCGTCGGTGACCAACCAGGTGGCGTAGGAGTGCCGCAGACCGTGGAACGGTACCCGCCGGAAGGTAGGACCGAGGTGTAGTCGTACTGTGCCAACTCGTTAGGAAGGCCACCGCATGCGAACGACCCCCCGCGGTAACAGAGGGCCGTTCTGTCCGAGGTGTGTGCCAGATCACTGCCCATGGCTCACATCCCGCCACCTATAACGAGGTCTCGCTTGCTTAGTGGCGGCCTACCTGTCCCGCAGTGCCGCTCGGCTTCTGGAAAGCTCCCGTCCGGGAGCTTCACGTCGAACTGACGCTCGTGAATGCGGCCTACGCGTTTTTGCACGTAGGACGACATGATGGCCTAGGTGTGCCAATCTTGTTGGCCCACAAGTCGTAGGTAGCGATCGGGTGATCAGATCCACTGCGCTCGGACCTCCTGACTACCTACAGTGATGAACGTTGCGTTGCAAGTCCACCTCTGCGCCGAACACCCACGCGATCGGCCACTCTCAGTGAAAACCAACGTCGCACAAGGCGCGTCTTTGAAGATGGATCTTCGTTTAGCCCTCTGAGACACCCGCAGCGTCCATCCGGCGGTAACCGGCGGCGCTCTCCCCAGCGGGCTATCTCACTGTCCGAGGAACCTACGAACATGCCCATGGAGCGAAGGTGCCGAAGAGCACGTCTTGCCGGCAAAGGCTGGTACGCCTGACCTCGGCGTCTGACCGCAACAGCTCGCAGCTCATCCTCGTGACCCCAAGAGCCCTGCTCATCCTGATGGTCACACTCATCGTCGGCCTCCTCCCAGCTGTAGTCGTCGGCCTGATCGCAGGGCTGTATGCCAGCCCGGCCCTCGGGCCCGTGCGTAGCATCGCCGTCGGAGTCGCGAGCGGCGTTGTCGCCTTGGTCCTGACCGGGTTGGTGGTAGCCACCAAGCTTCACAAGCTCGTTCGGTACAGGCTGGTCGAGGCGTCCACGTACTCGAAGGCATATACCCGCTGCTGGGGGCCGAGCAGCCGAGCCCACGAGCAGCAGTGGACCAGGACGGACGTGAATAACCACGTCGCCCGGAGGAGCGGGCCGCTGACCAGTGCGCCGGAATCGGCGAGTAGTGGGCAGATGCGTGATCAACGCAGATCCAATGCGCGGGAGTTTAGTGGCGGAGCCGTGTTGCCTCGCTGAGGTCCAGGTCGATGTAGGCGGAGGGCGGTCGGATCTGTCATCGCTGATTTGGATGCATCGCATTGATGTTGGACAATCAGGTGCGGCAGCGCCGTGGGTCCGGCTTGAGATCTATGAACCTGAGGCGAGGGCTCCCAGTGCTACCTCCTCCCAGGTCGAACACGAGTAACCGGTGCTCATCTTGCCCTTTACAATCCATGCCTCAACTACATAATTAAGCATGGCATGGGAGTGGGTTGCGCCGTCGGTAACCGGCGCCGTTGGTACGGTAACCATATCCGCCACTATTTGGTTGGCGAATAAGCAGTTTACGTTTCAGGAGGGCAGAGCGCTCAAGACAGACCGGAGAACCGTCTATGGACAGTTCTTAAAGGCTACACATCAGATGGAAGACTGCGCGATAAGACTCGTAGCGGATGAAGTGACGGATGGCAAAGAAAGCGCGGCGGCTTTCAAGGAGGCTCGCTCGGAGGCCATGGCGGCAATGGCGGAGATAACCATTCTCGGGCCAGTTGGCGTTGCCGATTCAGCAGATCGCTATCTTTCGGCGATCATGCGAGATAGCCTGACCGAGGACCGCAGTGAAATAGCGCGGCAGAAGAACGCCACCGTCCTAGCGATGAAGCAAGCCCTGGGGGGCTAAGCCTTATGCGCGCAGAAGGTCTGCCATCCGCCTTTCTTTTGCGTTTCGCACTCGTCGGTTAGGTGCCGCCTCTGGCATGATTTCCACTTCCGCGCGTTCGACCTTCTGCTTCATTTCTTCAGCTCGTTCGAGGGTTCTCTCTTGTAGAGGAGCATGTCCGCCGACATTTCCTGCCGCGACCACGCTCCTGGGGCCCTCGATCGATCGCATCGGCTTGTCAGTCTGGCGCTGCTTGGCGCGGACAGTTGCCCGTTCCGCAGCGACCTTAGAGTTGCGGGAAGTCAGGGCTCGAAGTATCCGGCTGACAGCCTTGAATAGCGGAATTACGATCCAGCCGGCAACCGAGCCCCACGTAAGATGTTGGATGGTAGCCTGCCTGAGCTCTCTTAAATACATGGAGAGCTTTTCTTTGTCGCCTGAGGGCGTGTCCTTGCGGAGTATCTCCTCGAAGACTGAAGTCCCCCCGTCTACCTCATAAATAGAAATAGCCAGGATGGTATCTTTCAATGTGTGACGCCCTGCGACCTCGATTTGATCCTCGAGTAGCGCTTGGATGGTACGTGCCGCGGCACTCCGCGAAATTCTTCCCCTTCGAAGGTCGTCATTCAGTCGGTCACGGAGCAGCCAGAGTTTATTCCTGTACGAACTGTGAGCAAGGTGCGTCAACTGAAATGTGATGAGGAAAGGGGAAAGTGCGACGAACAGCAGCATGAAGAAGAACGGAGCCGATCCTGCACTCATGACGAAACACCACCCTGCTCTTGAGTGTAGCCCTTCAACTCCTGCTCCAGCTCCCTCAGCCGCTCGCGTTGGCCCTTGATCTTCCTCTTTCGGAGCCGGCTTTGCGCCGCGGTAATGCCTAGGAAAACGAGTAGCACGACAGAGAATGAGATGGATATCTGAAGTGCATAGGTGAGCTCGGGCGAGTCCTTATCGAAGTGCGTAAGCATCTGATCGACGGCCGTGAGGGGGAAGTAGGTCGCACCCACGATGACCGCCCAGGTCCCTCCCTGGATCCCGTGGCTCCAAAGTTGGAACTTCTCGTACTCTTTCCGGCGAAGATCGCTATTGCGGAGCTTGTCAAGCTCAAATGCGGCCTCTTTCGCCCTTAGCTCGGCCTGATCAGCCCGAAGCTCGGCTTGCTGGGCACGCACTACCGCCTGCTCAACCCGAAGGTTGTCGCGCTCAGTCTCCTTGGGCATGGCGGGCAGCATAGCGAGCGTTGCGCGATTCACAAAGGTGACTCGCTTTGCAGAGCTGCCATGCGGAGAATCATTGACCGATGAGCGCAAGGTCGGTGTCGCGGTATCGATCATGATTCTCCGTCCTCTCCGGGCTCTACCTCTGTCTTGTTAGTACGGTGGACCATCACTCGTGGTTGTCGGTCCTGGCTGTCGGCTTTGCGACAGAGGCGGTCACGACAGGATTTATTTATTACCCAAAGAATCCATCCCTTACTGCATCAGTCTACCTCCTGTCAAGGGTGCGCCAGCGATGACAGACGAACCGAACCGTCACAGACGAGGGAGCGCAGAGGGGGGAGGTATGTGTGACGGGGCGTGCTCGTCTCGGTTGTCGTCTCGTTCGGCCACGTGCTCGGTCATCCGGCCAGGCCACTCATCCCCGCGCAGACGCCGCTGCTTAGAGGGCTGCAGACCTCAGCGGACACACTGGCAGGAAAATTGGAAATCGTGCCCGGGGCCGGCACCCGCATAGCAGGCGGATAGGTCGTCGACAGCCACGCTGACAGCAGAGCTACTGAGTGGCGGCACACTCACGAGCGCTGGCACGGATGAAGTTCCGAGCGTGCAGCCGTTGTCGGACCCCTGCGGACGCGACGTACAGAGCTCGTAAGCGAGGCGTTAGGGAGCGCGAGCGCTGATGCCGAACCACACCTGAACGTCGCGGCCGATCTCCGGCAGCTGCTCGCTGACGCGGTCGCCACCGGCTGGCGACAGCCGACAAGTTGAGACCGCATCCCCCGACGGGGTCGTCCCTTTGCGCCGTGGCGTTCCGCAGCGAGATCAGGGCGCGTAACCGGGGTCGGCGACCGCCTCGGCGATGCGGGTGAGCCAGTGCAGATCATTGGCCCGGGACTCCGCACTGGCCTCCGGCTCGAGGATGCTGCCCAGAAACGCCGCGACGTCGTCGAGGTGCCGCTCGCTGCGGTAATAGCTCAGCAGGACCGGGTCCGGCTCCAGCGCCCCGTAGCCTTCGCGGAAGAGTTCAGCCCGGCGTCCGTTGACCGGGTGGTCGCCGAAGTCGGCGCTGTAGACGAACATCAAATCCCGCTCGCGCGGCGCGAGGATCGGCGCGTCCCAGTCCACGACGTGCAGGGGACCGTCGCCGTCGGCGATGAGGTTGCCCGGATGGATGTCGGCGTGACAGATGACGTGCCGCCCCCGCGTCACGCGCGACGCCAGCTCGTCGACGGTCTCCGCCAGCCGACGCAGCGCGGCGCCGTACCGGTCCCAGAAGGCGCCCAGAACCTCGCTCGTCGCGGCCTGCCCGCCGAGGGTTCGTAACCGCTCGCCCACGCTCGACCGGTACGTCTCGGCCGGCAGGACGGCGGCGACCTCGGCGCTCGGCGTGACCCGGTGCAGCCGGCCCAGGAAATTGCCGTACTCGATCCACTGGCGGTCGGTGAGGCCGCGACCCCACAGGCTGCCGCCGTCGTGGAACGGGTAGAGCAGTAGCCGATAGTCCCCGAACTCGCGCCCGGCACCGCCCTCGGGGAGGTCCAAGGGTGCGACCACCTGCCGAAGGCCCTGCGCGCGCAGAAAACGGGGCAGCAGGACGGCGGCCGGCGTGAAGTCGCCGCGGCGCACCTTGAGGAAGTAGCGCCTGCCGTCGGACGTCTCCACCCGGTACGCCCACGCGTGCCCGTCGAGCCCGACCGGCATGAACACCAGGCCGGTGACGTCGACCGACCATGCGTCGGCGACCTCGGCCGCCAGTGACCGCTCGTCGATGTCCGGCTTGTCGATCACCCGACGGAGCGTCGCAGCCGCCGGTCGGGCCCGGCAAGGGAGTTACCGGATCACCGCGCGCAGCGTCTGCCGGGCCGGCTCGAAGCACACCAGTCCGCGGCCCCGCTCGTCGGCCACCACCCACGGATGACCGACGTACGTCTGCTGCCGGTAGGACTGCCCGGGCCGGAGCACCGCGTACTGCTGTCGCCGGCCCTCGTAGTTGATCCAGTGGACCACGACTGTCGACCCGTGGCTGTTGACGAAGTCGATGAACGTCGACGGCCCGCCGCCGTGCGAGCGCAGCCTTGATTCGCGCGAGGCCGGCAGCGGGGCCAGTTCCCCGGGTCCGACCACAGGCGGCTTCGACTGGGGAGTCGATGGCTTCGGTGAGGTCGGACGGCTGCTCGGGGTGGCGCGGCGGGTCGGTGCTGCGGTTCGGGTCGGCGCCACGGCGCGGTTGGAGAACGACACCGACGGCGGCGCGTAGGACTCGGCGGGCGCCTCCGTCACCAACTCCGCCCTCGTCGGGGACGCCAGGATGGCCTCGCCCTTGATCGGCGGCGGGAGGTCAGGGCGACGTGGCGTGGCGAAGACGCTGACGATGCTCGCCAGCACCACGACCACGAGGCCGACGGCGATCGCGGCGAGCAGTGTCGGCGACGGATCGCGTAGCCAGACCCCGTCTTCGGTCCTCCGGCCGGATCGCGGGTGGCGTCCACCCGAGGGGATCGCCAGGGGGTGCGGTGAATCGGTCATGGCCTCGATTCCGCAAGCCGGTGCCGTCCATCGGGCGGCGAAGGGCCCCGATTATCCGTTACCGATCATCCCTGTCGTCAATGGCCGATTGCCCACCCGTCGACTCCGTCTCCGGCGCATAGCAGATCAACCGGGTCCCCGAGGTCTGTCCACAACGGCCTCCGTTGTCCACAGGGCGCCGATTCCGCATCCCCCGGCCGGGCAGGCTCACCCCGGCACGTCCGAGTCCGACCGATGGAGGCCGCCATGCCGCCCCGTACCCCGCCCCCGCCGTACCGTCGCCTGCCCCTGCTCGTCACCTCCGACGGCGACCTGCTCGACGAGCTGTTGCGACTCGCGGCGGCCGGTGGCACCGAGGTCGAGCTGGCGGCCGATCCGGCCGCCGCCCGGGCCCGCTGGGCGCCGGCGCCGCTGGTGCTCATCGGCGCCGACCAGGCGGCGGCCTGCCTGCGGGCGCGCCTTCCCCGCCGCGCCCGCACGGTCCTGGTGGGTCGCTCCGGAGAGCTCGATCCGGGTACGGAGTTGGCCGAACTCGTCGGCGCGGAGCACGTCGCGACGCTGCCGGCGGCTGAGCCCTGGCTGGTCGACCGGTTCGCCGAGTGCGTGGCCGGTCCGGCCGGCCCGGGTCAGGGCCGGGTGGTGGCGGTGCTCGGCGGCCGGGGCGGTGCCGGAGCCAGCGTGCTGGCCGGTGGGCTCGCCGTCAGCGCGGCCCGGTCCCGGCTGCGGACGCTGCTCGTCGACGCCGACCCACTCGGCGGTGGCCTCGACCTGGTGCTCGGGTGGGAGCAGCTCGACGGGCTGCGCTGGCCCGAACTGGCCGGCACGGACGGGCGGGTCGACCCGCCGTCGCTGATCCGCGCCCTGCCCAGCCGAGGCGACCTGGTGGTGCTCTCCTGGGACCGGGGCGACCTGCGGCACCTGCCGGCCGAGGCGATGGCCGCCACAGTCGACGCCGGCCGGCGAGGGCGGGACCTGGTCGTACTCGACCTGCCCCGGCACCTCGACGACGCCGCGGTGATCGCGCTTCAGGCCGCCGACCGCGCGCTGCTCGTCGTACCGGCCGAGCTGAGGGCGGCAGCCGCGGCGGCCCGGGTCGCCGCCGTGGCCGCGCCGCACTGCGTCGACCTGTCGGTCGTCGTGCGCGGTCCGGCGCCCGGCCGGCTGCGCGCGGCCGAGGTGTCCCGGGCGCTGGGGCTGCCGCTCGCCGGCACGCTGCGACCCGAGCCGGGACTGTGCCGCGGACTGGAGCGGGGCGAGGCGCCGGGCGCGAGCGGGAAGGGGCCGCTCGCCGCGCTGTGTCAGCGGATCGTGGACGAGCTGGTCGGGTCGTCGGCCGCGGGTGCGGCGTGACCGGCCCGGGGGAGCTGGCGGCCCGGGTCCGGCACCGGTTCGCCGCCGAGGCCACGCCGGTCACACCGGCGGCGATCGTCTCCGCGGTACGCGCCGAACCGGCGACGGCGGTGCTCGGTGACACCACGCTGCTGCGGATCGCCGACCGGGTGCACGACGACCTGGTCGGCGCCGGTCCACTGGCTCCGCTGCTCGCCGACCCGCAGGTCACCGACGTACTGGTGAACGGGGTGCGCGTCTGGGTCGACAGGGGGCAGGGACTGCGCCAGGTCGCCGTGCCGCTGGGCACGCTCGACGACGTACGCCGGCTGGCGCAGCGCCTCACCGCGGCCGCCGGCCGCCGGCTCGACGACGCCTCCCCGTACGCCGACGCGCGGTTGCCCGACGGCACCCGGCTGCACGCGGTGCTGCCTCCGGTGGCGACCGACGGGCCCTACCTGTCGCTGCGTACCTTCCGGCAGCGGCCGTTCACCCTCGACGAACTCGTCGAGCGGGGCACAGTGCCCCGGCCGATCGCGCCGCTGCTCGCCGCGCTCGTGGCGGCCCGCCTCGCGTACCTGGTCAGCGGTGGCACGGGCTCCGGCAAGACGACGCTGCTCAACACGTTGCTCGGGCTGGTGCCCGGCACCGAGCGGATCGTGCTGGTGGAGGACGCCGCCGAGCTGCGCCCGGTGCACCCGCACGTGATCGGCCTGCAGGCGCGGACGGCGAATGTCGAGGGCGCCGGAGCCGTCGGTCTCGGTGACCTGGTGCGGCAGGCGCTGCGGATGCGGCCGGACCGGCTGGTCGTGGGCGAGTGCCGGGGCGCTGAGGTGGTCGACCTGCTCGCCGCGTTGAACACCGGCCACGACGGCGGGGCGGGAACGCTGCACGCGAACGCCCCGGCCGACGTTCCGGCCCGGTTGGAGGCGCTCGGCATGCTCGGCGGCCTGCCCCGGCTCGCGCTGCACGCTCAGGTCGCCGCCGCGTTGCAGGTCGTCCTTCAACTCCGCCGCACCGGCGAGGGGCGCGTACTGGACTCCATCGGCCTGCTGCTGCCCGACGGGCCCGACCGGGTGGTGACAGTGGTTCCGGCCTGGGCGCGGGGTCGGGGTGTTGCACCGGCGGCCCAGCTGCTCGCCGGCCTGCTGCGGGAACGGGGAGCGCCGGTACCGCCGATTCTCCAGGCGGCGTGGCCGACTCCGGCGGAACCGTCGTGACCGGCCACCTCTGGCCGGCGGTCCTGCTCCTGGCCGCTGCGGCGGTCGCCGTCGCCTGGCCGGTCCGGGCCGGTCGCGCCCGGCGGCTGGCGGTCCTGGGTAGTGCGGGCACCCCGGGCGAGCGGGTGAAGGGCGCGCGTCCAGCATCCCCGGACCCGCCACGACGTCCGCTCGACTCCGGGCCCAAGGCGTCCGCCCGTCCGCCCGGCCGGGGCCGGGAACGGAGGCGACCCGGTGCCGGACAGCAGGCACGGCGATGGACCGGCCTCGTGCCGGTTCCGGTGACACCCTCTCCGGCCTCGGCTCCCGGGCCGGCGCTCTCCGCCGGACGCGTGCTGCCCGTGGCGGCGCTGTGCGGCGCCGTGACCGGGGTGCTGCTCGGCGGTCCGGTGGCCGCCCTGGTGCTCGCCACCTATGGCGTGCTCGCGGCTCGGGCGGTGCTGCGCCGGCGTACCCACCGGCGGGCCGCCCTCGCGCACCGCCGCGATCTCGACCGGCTGGCCGCCGTCGCGGCCGACCTGCGGGCAGGGCTGCCCGCCGACAACGGTGTCGACGACTGCCCGGGACGCGTCGCGCGGCTGGCCCGGGCGGCAGGGAAGCTGGCCGACCAGACGGGTGCGCCGCTGGCCGATCTGCTGGAACGGATCGAGGCCGACGCCCGCGCCGCCGACCGCGGCCTTGCCGCTGCCGCAGCCCAGGCCGCCGGGGCGCGAGCGACCGCCTGGCTGCTCGCCGCGCTGCCGCTCGGCGGGATCGGTCTCGGCTACGGCATCGGGGTGGACCCGGTGGCGGTGCTCCTGCGCACCCCGGTGGGTGCCGGCAGCGCGGTGGCGGCTGTCGTGTTGCAGGTCGGCGGATTGCTCTGGGCCGAGCGGCTCGGCGTCACGCCCGGGCGGGCCGCCTGATGTCACGGCAGGTGCTGGCCGCCGTCTGTCTCGGCGGCGCCGCGTCGGTCCTGGTCGTCGCCGGTCCGGCCGTCCGCCCTGCTCGACGGCTGCGCCGTCTCGTCCCGGCGCCGCGACCGGACCGCCCGGCGTGGTGGCCAGACCGGGTACGCCTCGGCGCGGCGCTGGCCGGGATCGCGGTGGCGGTTGTCGCCGGCGGCGTGACGGGCGTGTTCCTCGGGCTGCTGGCCGGTGTCGCCGCCGACCGCCTGCTGCGCCGGATCGAGCCGCGCGCAGTCCGGGAACGGCGGCTGCTGGAGACCGCCGACCTGCCGCTGGCCGCGGACCTGCTGGCCGCCGCGCTGCGGGCGGGCGCGCCGGTCGACCGCTCGGTGCTCGCCGTCGCCGAGGCGCTCGGCGGGCCACTCGCGGACCGGCTCGGCCGGGTCGGCCGGACGCTACGGCTCGGTGGCAGCGCTGGTGAAGCGTGGGCGCACCTGGACGGCGTCACCGGGGCTGAACCCGTGGTCGCGGCGGCGGTCCGCTCGTCGAACAGCGGCGCCGCACTGGCTCGCGCGCTGACCCGGCTGGCCGACGACCTGCGTGCCGAACGGTCGACCGCGGCCGAGGCGGCGGCCCGCCGCGCGGGCGTGCTCATCGTGCTGCCGCTCGGGCTGTGCTTCCTGCCCGCCTTCATTCTCGCCGGTCTGGTGCCGGTGATCGTCGCCGTTCTCGGCGACGTGCTGTGAACCATCGAGAAGGGACGTACGACATGCGCAAGCTCCTCACCCGCCTGCGGGGTGACGCCGGTATGAACACCGCCGAGTACGCCGTGGGCACCCTCGCCGCGGTCGCCTTCGCCGGGATCCTGCTGAAGGTGCTGACCTCCGGCAACGTGCAGTCCGCGCTGACCGCCGTCATCGACCGGGCCCTCAAGTGATCGCGCGCCGGCCGGCCGGCCGCCGTGGTCGGTGGCTCCACGAACCAGCGGTCCCGCTCGACGTGTCGACCGAGCCCGGCCTGATCCGGGACGCCGTCGGCACCCGGGCCGGGGCGGTGGGGCGCTCGTGGCGCTCGCGGGTCGCGTGTGAGCGGGGTTCCTTCACCGCCGAGTTGGCGGCCGGCCTGCCGGCGCTCATGCTGCTTCTCGTCGCCGGGCTGACCGCGGTGAACGCGGTGGGCACCCGGGTCGCGTGTGTCGACGCGGCCCGGGAGGCGGCTCTCGCCGCGGCCCGGGGCGAGCCCGGCACCATCGCCGGAACCCGGTACGCCCCCGACGGCGCCGAGGTGACAGTGACGGTGGCCGGCGATCGGGTCACGGCGACGGTCCGGGCGCCGGTACGGACGCTCGGCGCCCGGCTGCCTCGCCTGGTCGTGTCGGGGGAGGCGGTGGCCGCCCTGGAACCCGGCGCGCCGGGCGCGGTGCCATGAGAGCTGACGGTTCCCCGGCCGGCCCGTCCCCACGCCTGCGCGCCGTGGACGGGCCTCGGGTCACCATCAGGCCCGGAGCAAGCGGGCCCGTGGGGAGCGGGCCGGAGGAGAGCGGGGAGCCCGTTGGTAGGACGCCATCGGCCGACCGGGGCGGCGCGACCGTCTGCCTGCTCGCGATCGGGTTGGTGTTCGTGCTGGTCGGGGTGTTCGGCGCCGCGCTCGGGGCTGCCCGCTGCGCGCGGCATCAGGCCCGCAACGCGGCGGACTTCGGGGCGCTGGCCGGGGCCGGGCAGGTGCTCGACGGAGCCGACGCCGCCTGCGCTCGCGCCGCCGACCTGGTCTCGGCCAACGGGGGCCGGATGACCGGGTGCCGGGCCGACGGACTGGACCTGATCGTCACAGCCCGGGTACGTGTCGCACCGCTGCCGGGGCTGACCCGGGACGCCACCGCGACGTCCCGGGCCGGCCCGGCCCGGTCCTGACGGGCGGACGCCAGTGCCGGAACCGAGAGCCGGGCCGGGCCCGAGTGCCGCAGGTCAGCGGGACTGGAGGGCGTCCAGTCCGACCGCCATGGCGATCACCAGCCGACGGTCGATCTGCGGGTGCTGGATCTCCACGTTGTACCGGTCCCGCAGACCCCACTTCCGGTCGACCGAGAACACCGGCTGGCCGCCGGCCATGAAGTCGAAGTGGTACGGCAGCCAGGAGAGCGAGTCGACGAACCGACGCAGCAGCGCGACCGGCAGGCTGCGCTCCTGCCCGGTGGCGGGCGGCAGGCCGGGCTGCTCGACGTGCCACGTCGAGCGCAGCAGCGACTGGGCGAAGTCCTTGCGGAACAGCCCGATGGGGTTGCCCGCGTGATCGGTCACGTCGTAGGTGGCGCCGAGGTCGAGCCGCTGACGGGCCTTGAAGCCGAGAAGGGGGTACTGCTTGGAGTCGTCGGTGTAGATGGTCACCTGCTCCTTGAAGGCGAGCCGCTTCTGCTGCGCGAACGCGAGCAGCCCACCCTCGGAGCCGTCGGGCGCCACCGAGTGCACCTCGTACTGGTTGACCATCATCCGGAGTCGCTGACGGATGATGAACCGGTGCTGGGCCTGCAGGTTGTCGGGCGACATGGGCTCTCCTTCGAGGGGTCGCCGGAGTCTTGCACAGCGAGCCGACCACCGCTCGCCCGATCGCACCCACCGCAGCCTGGACGGACGGGGCCCACACGCAGGGCTCGCACAGTGGCACGCGGCGCAGCGCATACGCCGCCGCCGTGACTGGCGCGGGCCGGGACACCGCGACGGGACCGCGAACCACGACGCCGGCACACCGGGCGAGGCGCGAGGTCAGCGGCCGCCGTCGACGGTGGCCTTCATCGCCCAGCTGTTCAGCACCTGATGGATGCCGCGCAGACGCTCGTTGATCTGCTCCAGCCGTTCCGCCTGGGCGAGCGTGGCCATCGCGGTGCCCAGCGCTATCTGCTGGTCGGGCGTGAGGTTTTCCTGGTCGATGGTGTAGAGCAGCTCGACGGTCTCGGCGATCGTGTCGGCCACGGCGGCACCTCCGGCGGGACGGGTCTCGGGTCACCTGTGCGCTACCGGAAATGATGCATGGAAGCGCTCCCATACATCAATGCCCCGGCGGCCCTACCCTCATGCACCCGTCCCACCAACCAGACACCTCGACACTGGAAAGGTCAGGAACCACCCGCGGCCGGGGCCGGGTGGGCCACCCGGTCGCCCTGCCGGGGCAGCGCCCCACCGGGCCCCGCCTCCGGCGAAGTGGCGCCGTCCGGGCCCAGGCTGCCGGGTCGCTCCGGGGCCGCGTACCCGGCCGTGGCGAGGTTCGTCAGCACCACGTCGAGGACCTTCACCGCCTCCGCCTTGGCCAGCGGGTTGTTGCCGTTGCCGCACTTCGGGGACTGGACGCAGGACGGGCACCCGGTCTCGCACCCGCATTCGGCGATCGCGTCCCGGGTGGCGCGCAACCAGGCGGCGGCCGTGCCGTACGCCCGCTCGGCGAAACCCGCGCCGCCCGGATGCCCGTCGTAGACGAAGACGGTGGGCGCCTCGGTGTCCGGGTGCAGCGCGGTGGACAGCCCGCCGATGTCCCACCTGTCGCAGGTCGCCATCAGCGGCAGCAGGCCGATGGCGGCGTGCTCGGCGGCGTGCAGCGCGCCCGGCGCGTCCGCCGCCTCGACACCGGCGGCCGTGAGCGACTCGGGGGAGAGCGTGAACCACACCGCGACGGTGCGCAGTTCCCGGGCCGGCAGGTCCAGCGGGCGGGTGTCGATCACCTCGCCGGTGGCGATGCGCCGCCGCTGGTACGACACCACCTGGCTGGTCACGTCCACCTCGCCGAGGAACAGCCCGACCGGTCCGGCGTCCACGTACGAGCGGACCGACACCACCGACAGCGAGGTGACGTCGCGGGCGTGGGTGGACCAGTCCGGCTCCTCGGCGTGCACGAGCGCGCACCCGTCGGCCAGGTCGAGCGAGTCGACCACGTACGAGACGCCCTGGTGCAGGTAGACCGCGCCGGTGTGCAGCAGGAAGTGCGCCGACCCGCCGTCGACGGTGCCGAGCAGCCGGCCGGTGGACTCCTCCACCACGCACACCGGCGCGCCGCCCTCGCCGCGCAGGTCGACCTCGGGGCGTTCCCGGTGCCGCCAGTACCAGCCGGTGGGCCGCTGCCGCAGCGCCCCGGCCTCGACCAGCGAGTCCACCGCCTCCTTCGCGCCCTCCCCGAACAGGTCCAGGTCGGCCGGGGTGAGCGGGGACTCGTGGGCGGCGCAGGCGAGCTGCGGCGCGAGCACGTACGGGTTGGCCGGGTCGAGCACCGTCGCCTCGACCGGCCGCCCGAACAGCGCCTCCGGGTGGTGCACCAGGTAGGTGTCGAGCGGGTCGTCCCGGGCCACCAGCACGGCGAGCGCCTCGTCGCCGGAGCGCCCGGCCCGCCCGGCCTGCTGCCACAGTGACGCGCGGGTGCCGGGCCAGCCGCAGATCAGCACCGCGTCCAGCCCGACCAGGTCGACGCCGAGTTCGAGCGCGTTGGTGGAGGCGAGCCCGAGCAGGTCGCCGTGCAGCAGCGCCCGTTCCAGCTCGCGGCGCTCCTCGCGCAGGTAGCCGGCCCGGTAGGCGGCCACCCGCTCGCCGAGCCCGGGCACCGCCTCGTCCAGCGCGCGGCGGGCGTTCGCCGCCACCACCTCGGCGCCCCGCCGGGACCGGACGAACGCGAGCGTGCGTACCCCCTCGACCACGCTGTCGGCGAGCAGGTCGGCGGTCTCCCGCAGCGCGGAGCGCCGGACCTGGACGAGGTCGGCGTCGACCGACGAGTCGGTGGGCGGCAGCAGCGGCGGCTCCCAGAGCGCGAACGTCACCCCGCCGCGCGGCGAGGTGTCCTCGGTGACGGCGGTGACGGGCAGGCCGGTGAGCCGCCCGGCCGCCGTCGCCGGGTCACCCGACGTGGCCGAGGCCAGGAGAAACACGGGGGTACGCCCGAAGCGGGCGCACTGCCGACGCAACCGCCGCAGGACGTGCGCGACGTGCGAGCCGAAGACGCCCCGGTAGGTGTGGCACTCGTCGACCACCACGTACGCGAGGCGGCGCAGGAACCCGGACCAGTGGGCGTGCCCGGGCAGGATGCCGTGGTGCAGCATGTCCGGGTTGGTCAGCACGAACCGGGAGTGCCGGCGGATCCACTCCCGCTCGGCGCGCGGCGTGTCCCCGTCGTAGGTGGCGGGGCGTACCCCGTCGAGTTCGAGACCGGCGACGGCGCGGAGCTGGTCGGCGGCGAGCGCCTTGGTCGGCGCCAGGTAGAGCACCGTGGCGCGCGGGTCGGCGAGCAGCGTGCTCAGCGCCGGAAGCTGGTACGCCAGGGACTTGCCGGACGCCGTCCCGGTGGCCACCACCACGTGCTGTCCCGCGTACGCCAGCTCGGCGGCCTCGGCCTGGTGCCGCCACGGGGCGGTGACGCCGCGTCGCGCGAACGCCGCCCGCAGTTCCTCCGGCGCCCAGCCGGGCCATCCGACCGGCTCGCCGGCGCGGGCCGGGACGCGTTCGACGTGGGTGACCGGGTCGGTGGGGTGACGCAGCCGCAGCCGGCGCAGCAGCTCGCCCGGCGCACGCCGCGGGCCGGGGCTGTGGTCGGTCACGTCCTGCACTCTCGCACTGGTGTTCGGAATTGGGAACCGCAGGGTGGGGGTATGGGGAGGGCGTGGCCGGTGACCCGAGAGGGCCGCACGGGGGGATGGTTAGATGCCCAGGAGAGTTTACCGAGGAGGGACCGATGGAGCTGTCGCTGGCGACCCGCGCCGTGGGGGAGCACACGGTGCTCGAGGTCGGTGGTGAGGTGGATGTCTACACCGCCCCCCGCCTGCGGGAACGGCTCCTCGAACTGATCGACGGCGGAGCCCGGCACGTGGTGGTCGACCTCGGCCGGGTGGACTTCCTCGACTCGACCGGGCTGGGTGTGCTCGTCGGCGCGCTCAAGCGGCTGCGCTCGGCCGGTGGTTCCTTCGCGCTGGTCTGCGACAAGGAGCCGCTGCTCAAGATCTTCCGGATCACCGCACTGGACCAGGTCTTCCCGCTGCATCCGACGGTCGACGCGGCCATCGCCGCCGACTCCACCGGCGCGTGATGGCCACCGTCAAGCTGTCCTTCTCTCCGGCCCCGGTGCACGTGCGCACCGCCCGCCTGGTCGGCGTCGCGGTGGCCCGGCGGGCCGGCGTACGCGAGGACCTGCTGGACGAGGTGCGCCTGGCCATCGGCGAGGCGTGCACGCGGGCGGTCGCGCTGCACCGGCAGTACGGCCTGGCCGACCCGGTGTACGTGGAGATGTCCGACGGCGGCGGCTACACGGTCCGGGTGGTGGACCGGGCCCCGATCGAGGCGGGCCTCGGTCTGGCCGCGCTCGGCCCGGACGAGCTGGCCAAGGAGTCGCTCAGCGAGGACGCGCTCACGACCGGGGTGGGCTTCGCGCTGCTCGCCGGTTTCGTGGAGGATCTCCAGGTCCGCCCGGTCGACGACGGCGTCGGCACCGAGGTGCGGATGTCCTGGCCGGCCGGCCGCGCCTGACCCGATTCGCACACGCAGGCCGCGTTCCCCGAAGGGGGAGCGCGGCCTCGTCGTATTGGCCGCGCCATATATCAGATTTCTTCGCATAACACAGTTACGAAGATCATCGAGACACGGTGCCCCCTCGGTGTGACCCTCGCCACGCCGGAGGGCTACAGTACGCGGGTTGTCAGCAAGTGATCCCGTCCCGTAGCCAGCGGGAAGGGGAGTTCATCGCTGGTCCGCCGGGGTGGGTTGGCGCGCGCTTGCGAGTCCGCATCCAGGCGTCGGCCCGTGCGTCTCCACGAGCCGACGCGAGTTGTTCGGTACAGGAGGACATAGATGTCCGGGACCTTGGCCGCCGACGGCGGCGCACTGTCCCTTACCGGAGCCAACGTGACGTACGTCGTCATCGCCGCGGTCATCGCGCTGGTGGCGCTCGTCTTCGCGGCCGCCCTCACCAGGGCGGTCCTGGCGGCCGGTAAGGGAACCACCAACATGCAGGAGATCTCCGGCGCGGTGCAGGAGGGCGCGTCGGCGTACCTGCTGCGACAGTTCCGCACGCTGGCGATCTTCGTGGTGGTCGCCGTCGTGCTGCTCTTCCTGCTGCCGGTGCACGACACCGACGGCAACGAAACGCTCGTGAAGGTCGGCCGCTCGGCGTTCTTCGTGGTGGGTGCGCTGTTCAGCGCGTTCATCGGCGGCGCCGGCATGTGGCTGGCCACCCGCGCCAACCTGCGGGTGGCGGCGGCCGCGCGGGAGCGAGAAGGCGGCCGTGAGGGCGCCATGAAGATCGCCTTCCGCACGGGCGGCGTGGTCGGCTTCCTCACCGTCGGCCTCGGCCTGTTCGGTGCGGCGCTGGTCGTGCTGATCTTCCGGGGCGACGCCCCGACCGTGCTGGAGGGCTTCGGCTTCGGCGCCGCGCTGCTCGCCATGTTCATGCGGGTCGGCGGCGGCATCTTCACCAAGGCCGCCGACGTCGGCGCCGACCTGGTCGGCAAGGTCGAGCAGGGCATCCCGGAGGACGACCCGCGCAACGCCGCCACCATCGCCGACAACGTGGGCGACAACGTCGGCGACTGCGCCGGCATGGCCGCCGACCTGTTCGAGTCGTACGCGGTCACGCTCGTCGCGGCGCTGATCCTCGGCCGGGCCGCGTTCGGCGAGACCGGCCTGGTCTTCCCGCTGATCATCTCCACCATCGGCGTGCTGGTCGCGATCGTCGGCGTCTTCATCACCCGGCTGCGCGCCAGCGACCGCAGCGGCCTGACCGCGATCAACCGGGCCTTCTACCTGTCCGCGCTGATCGCCGCGGTGCTCGTCGCGATCGCCGCGTTCGCGTACCTGCCGGCCACGTTCGCCGAGCTGGAGGGCGGGCTGACCGACGTCGACCGCAACCCGCGGCTGGTGGCCATCGGCGCGGTGGTGATCGGTATCGTGCTGGCCGCCGCGATCCAGGCGCTCACCGGCTACTTCACCGAGACCAACCGGCGTCCGGTGCAGGACATCGGCAAGAGCTCGCAGACCGGCGCGGCCACCGTCATCCTCGCCGGCATCAGCGTCGGCCTGGAGTCGGCCGTCTACTCGGCGCTGCTGATCGCCGCCGGCGTGTTCGGCGCGTTCCTGCTCGGTGGCAGCTCGATCACGCTGTCGCTGTTCGCCGTCGCGCTGGCCGGTACCGGCCTTCTGACCACCGTCGGCGTCATCGTCGCGATGGACACGTTCGGCCCGATCTCGGACAACGCGCAGGGCGTGGCCGAGATGTCCGGCGACATCGACGAGCACGGCGCGCGGACGCTCACCGAGCTGGACGCCGTCGGCAACACCACCAAGGCGATCACCAAGGGCATCGCGATCGCCACGGCGGTGCTGGCCGCCACGGCGCTGTTCGGCTCGTACACCGACACGCTGCGCTCCGCCTACGAGGACGCGGGCGTGGGCGACGTCGGGAACGAGATCCTGAACTCGCTCAACGTGTCCAACCCGCGCAACCTGGTCGGCCTGATCATCGGCGCCGCTGTGGTCTTCCTCTTCTCCGGCCTGGCCATCAACGCGGTCTCCCGCTCCGCCGGGGCCGTGGTGATGGAGGTACGCCGCCAGTTCCGCGAGCTGCCCGGCATCATGGACCGCACCCAGCGGCCCGAGTACGGCAAGGTCGTGGACATCTGCACCCGGGACGCGCAGCGCGAGCTGATGACCCCCGGTCTGCTGGCGATCCTGGCCCCGATCGCTGTCGGCTTCGGCCTCGGCCCGGGCGCGCTGGCCGCGTACCTGGCCGGCGCGATCGGCGCGGGCACGCTGATGGCGGTGTTCCTGGCCAACTCCGGTGGCGCCTGGGACAACGCCAAGAAGCTGGTGGAGGACGGCGCGTACGGCGGCAAGGGCTCCGACGCGCACGCCGCCACGGTCATCGGCGACACCGTCGGCGACCCGTTCAAGGACACCGCCGGCCCGGCGATCAACCCGCTGCTCAAGGTGATGAACCTGGTCTCGCTGCTGATCGCCCCGGCCGTGGTGGCCTGGAGCGTGGGCGACGACAAGAACAACCCGCTGCGCATCACGATCGCCGTGGTGGCCGCGCTGATCATCGCGGCCTCTGTGGTGTTCAGCAAGCGCAAGGGTGTGGCGATGTCCGACTCGGACAGCGGCGCCGGCACCCCGGACCAGCGTCCGGAGACGGTGAACGCCTGATCGCACGTGACGGTTCCCGGCCGGCCCCGGCCGGCCGGGAACCCCGTGCCCGGCAAACCTGACCGGTGGCGGTTCGGCCCGGAGGTCGTACGCTGCTTCGCATGCGTACGCGCCGGGCGGCAACCGCCGGAAAGCTCACGGTGGTCCTGGCCACGCTGGTCCTCGTCGTCACCGGGTGCGGCGGCGGTCCCAGCCCCCGGGTCTGGGCCGCGTCGGTGTGCCAGGCGCTGACCCCGTGGCGCGCGGAGATCTCGAAGCTGACCAGCAGCACCCAGCAGCAGATGACCGCGCAGACGACTCCGCCGCAGGCCAAGGAGAACCTGGTCCGGCTCTTCGCCGGCGCCGAGCAGGCCAGTGAGACGGCCCGGCGCAAGGTCGAGGAGGCGGGCGTGCCCGAGGCCGAGCGCGGCGAAGAGGTGTCCGCCGGGTTCCTGGGGTCGCTGAGCAAGATGCGCGACGCCTACGGCCGGGCCCGGGACACCGTAGACCGGCTCGACACCGCCCAGGCCGGTCCGTTCTACGACGGCGTGCGCGCCGCCGTGGACACGCTCAACAAGGAGTACGACGCGAGCGCGCTGGACACCAGCAAGCTCAACTCGACCGAGCTGAAAGAGGCCTTCGACGAGGTCCCGGAGTGTCGCTGACCCCTCCCACCCCGAAACCGGCCCGCCAGCCCTCGCTGTTCTCCACCGAGGCGGCCGATCCCGCGCTGGCGGATCTCGCCGGCCTGCTCGCCGGGCCGGGTGAGGTGGGGCGGATGGGCGGCACGGCGCGGATCTCCGTGGTGGTCGACGCCGCCTGGCGGGTGCACGTGCTGGTGGCGGAGCTGGGGGCCCGGGGCGTGCCGGCCAGCTGGGAGCCGACCGAGGACGGGCGGCACCGGGTGCGGACCGCGTACACGAGCATGCTGGCGCCGCTCGCGCGGGCCTGGCTGCGCGGCGCGGCGAAGCGGCCGCCGCCCCGCTTCCACCTGGACGGGCGGCGGCTGCGGCTCTGGGCGGCGGCCGCCGGCACGGCCGAGCCGGCCGGGTTCCGGCTGCGGCTCGGACCGGCCGACGAGCAGTCCTGGCCGGTGGTCCGCGCCGCGCTGGCGGCGGTGGGCCTGCCGGCCGCGTTCGTCGAGCCGGACGAGGGCGGGCCCGCGTTCCGGATCGGCGGACGGCGGATGTCGCGGCTCGCGGAGCTGGTGGGGGAACGGCCGGCAGCGGCGCCGGTGACGGACTGGCCGGGGCCGCGGAGCTGACGCCGCTGTCCGAAGCCGGACACCCGGCGAGGGCTCCGCCGGCGGTACGCGATCGTCACAGTGACCGGCCTGCTGCCCTACCCACGGTGTACCGTGACGCCGTCCGGCAGGGTGCGGCCGGCGGTCGCCGGGAGGGCGGCCCGTTTGCCGCCCACGAAACCCGGAACGCGGACGGCGCGTTACGTTGGACATCCGGACCGCCTCTGGTCCGGGTGGCGCAACACGGCCCGAAGCGGGCATGGCGTAGGAGTGAGGTCGGGGAGAGACGTGCCGAGCAACGCTGGAACCACCCGTCTGGTCATCGTCGAGTCACCGGCGAAGGCCAAGACGATCTCGGGCTACCTCGGCCCGGGGTACGTCGTGGAGGCCAGCTTCGGCCACGTCCGGGACCTGCCCCGCAACGCCGCCGACGTCCCGGCGAAGTACAAGGGTGAGCCGTGGGCGCGCCTCGGCGTCGACGTCGACAACGGCTTCCAGGCGCTCTACGTGGTCTCGCCCGACCGTAAGCAGCAGATCAGCAAGCTGGTGAAGCTGGCCAAGGAGGTCGACGAGATCTTCCTGGCGACGGACGAGGACCGCGAGGGCGAGGCCATCGCCTGGCACCTGGTGGAGACGCTCAAGCCCAAGGTGCCGGTCAAGCGGATGGTCTTCCACGAGATCACCAAGCCGGCCATCCAGGCCGCCGTGGCGAACCCCCGGGAGATCGACCGCGACCTGGTCGACGCCCAGGAGGCGCGGCGCATCCTCGACCGCCTCTACGGGTACGAGGTCTCGCCGGTGCTGTGGAAGAAGGTCATGCCGAAGCTGTCGGCGGGCCGGGTGCAGTCCGTGGCGACGCGGATCGTGGTCGAGCGGGAGCGCCAGCGGATGGCGTTCCGCACCGCCGAGTACTGGGACATCCTGGCCACGCTCGCGGTGGCGAAGCCGGGCGAGGGCCCGCGTACGTTCAACGCCACGCTGGTCGCGCTGGGCGGCGACCGGATCGCCACCGGCAAGGACTTCGAGCCGACCACCGGCAAGGTCCGGCCCGGCGCGGGCGTGGTGCACCTGGACGAGGGTGGGGCCCGGGGACTCGCGGCCCGCCTGGTCGACCGGCCGTTCACCGTCACGCGGGTCGAGGAGAAGCCCTACCGCCGCCGCCCGTACGCGCCGTTCATCACCTCCACGCTCCAGCAGGAGGCGGCCCGCAAGATGCGGTTCTCGTCGCAGCAGACGATGCGCACCGCGCAGCGCCTGTACGAGAACGGCTACATCACCTACATGCGTACCGACTCGGTCAACCTGTCCGAGACGGCCATCACGGCGGCCCGCCGGCAGATCGTCGAGCTGTACGGCGAGCGCAGCGTGCCGCCGGAGCCGCGCCGCTACACCGGCAAGGTGAAGAACGCGCAGGAGGCGCACGAGGCGATCCGCCCCGCGGGCGACAACTTCCGCACCCCGGGCGAGGTGGCCAAGGAGCTGTCCGCCGAGGAGTTCAAGCTCTACGAGCTGATCTGGCGGCGCACCATCGCCTCGCAGATGACCGACGCGGTCGGCTCCAGCGTGTCGGTGCGCATCCGCGCCGTCTCCTCCGCCCAGGAGGAGGCCGACTTCGGCGCGACCGGCAAGACCATCACCGACCCGGGCTTCCTGCGCGCGTACGTCGAGTCCAGCGACGACGAGAACGCCGAGGCCGAGGACGCCGAGCGGCGGCTGCCCACGCTGGTCAAGGACCAGCCGCTCACCGCCGACGAGCTGGTCGCGCAGGGCCACCACACCCAGCCGCCCGCCCGCTACACCGAGGCGTCGCTGGTCAAGGCGCTCGAAGAGCTGGGCATCGGCCGGCCCTCCACGTACGCGTCGATCATGCAGACGATCCAGGACCGCGGGTACGTGGTGAAGCGCGGCCAGGCGATGATCCCGTCGTTCCTGGCGTTCGCGGTGATCGGGCTGATGGAGCAGCACTACCCGCGCCTGATCGACTACGACTTCACCGCCAGCATGGAGAACGAGCTGGACGAGATCGCCGGTGGTGACCACGCCGCCGTCGACTTCCTGACCTCCTTCTACTTCGGCAGCACCAACGGCACCGGCGACCAGGCCATCGCGCACGCGGGCGGCCTGAAGAAGCTGGTCACCGAGAACCTCAGCGAGATCGACGCGCGCAGCGTCAACTCCATCCCGCTGTTCACCGACGACGAGGGCCGCGAGGTAGTCGTCCGGGTCGGCCGGTACGGGCCGTACCTCCAGCGGGCGCTGCCCGGCGAGCAGCAGGTGCCGACGCCGGCGGCCTCGGGTGAGGGCGAGGAGAGCGGCTCGCAGGGTGACCGGGCGCCGATCCCGGAGGGCTTGGCGCCGGACGAGCTGACGCCGGAGAAGGTGCACGAGCTGTTCCTGGGCGGCGGCGGTGAGCGCAAGCTCGGCGACGACCCGTCGACCGGCGAGCCGATCCTGCTCAAGTCCGGCCGGTTCGGCCCGTACGTGGCAAGCGGTGAGCGCAAGTCGTCGCTGCTGCGCTCGCAGACGCCGGACAGCCTCACCCTGGAGCAGGCGTTGCAGCTGCTGCGCCTGCCCCGGCTGATCGGCGTGGCCCCGGACGGCACCGAGGTGTTCGCCAACAACGGCCGCTACGGCCCGTACGTCAAGCGCGGTGACGAGTTCCGCTCGCTGGACTCGGAAGACAAGATGTTCACGGTCACGCTGGACGAGGCGCTGGCGTTGCTGGCCACCCCGAAGACGCGCCAGCGCCGGGCTGCCGCGCCGCCGCTGCGGGAGATGGGCAACGACCCGCTCACCGAGAAGCCGCTGGTGATCAAGGACGGGCGCTTCGGGCCGTACGTGACCGACGGCGAGTTCAACGCGTCGCTGCGGCGCGGGCAGACGCCGGAGGAGCTGACGCTGGAGCAGGCGTCGGAGATGCTGGCCGAGAAGCGCGCGAAGGGTCCGGCCCCGAAGAAGAAGGCCGCGAAGAAGGCCGCCCCGGCGAAGAAGGCAACGGCCGCGAAGAAGACCACGGCGGCGAAGAAGACCACGGCGGCGAAGAAGGCCCCCGCGAAGAAGGCGGCCCCCAAGAAGGCGACCTCAACCCCGAAGGAGTGATCTTGGTACGGAAACGCCCGTGGAGGGGCGGATCCGTACCAAGATCTCAGCCGGGCCAGCCTGCGTATCGCAGGGCGGCACGCAACTGGGTGATCACGCGGGTGGGGTCGTTGCGGACGGCCCAGGCGGGGAAGCGCAGGACCCGGTCACCGGTGGTCCAGACGTCGTTCTGCCGCTGCATGTCCGCCCAGGCGGTCTTCGGGTCGAAGTGCTGCCCACCGTCGATCTCGACGTGCACCCGCCATCGCTCGAACCAGACGTCCAGGTAGCGCCGCCGCCCGGTGGCGTCACGCCGGACGACCTGGAGGGACGGTTCGGGTAGCCCGGCCCGCCGGACGAGATCGAGGAAGTCGATTTCGGCGAGGGAGTGGGCGCCGCCGGCCGCGTCCGTGGCGGTCGCCAGGATCAGCCGGCGCCGACGTGCGCGAGGGAGCCGCTCCAGCACCCGGTGCAGGTCGTCGCCCCAGACCAGGCGTTGCTGGAAGCCTGCCGCGATGACAGCCCGTGCCTCCTCGTCGGTCGCCGCCCACTGCGCCGCGTCGACGAGCGAGCGGGCCGGCATGGTCCGGCGAGGTCGGCCGACCGCGAGCACGTCCTCCGACGGCAGCACTGTGGTGCGGTGGATCCGTACGCCGGGTGGTAGCGCCCGGGTCTGGTGCCGAGCCGGCAGCAGCAGATGGATCAGCCGGCTCTCGTAGCGTCTGAGTCCCCAGCACCGGGCCGCGGTGAGCCCGCCCAACGTCGCGGCCGGTCCAGCTGCCAGCACCGCGACCCAGCGTCGCTCCTCCGGGCCGACGGGACCGTCATGCGTGACGTAGACCCTGGGGTGCACCTGCCGCCAGCGCCCGCTGGCGACGCGGTGGCGGATCGCCTTCTCGGACAGGAACCGCCGAGCCTGCGCCGCACCCAGCACGCGCGCCTGACGGAAGAGCAACCAGCTCAATTCCCCTGCGTCGTCCCCCGGCATCTCCACACCGGAAACCCCACCCGAAAAGCACCCGTCACGCTGCCCCTGTGGACAACCGTCGAGATCTTGGTACGGAAACGCCCCTCGAAGGGCGTCCTCGTACCAAGATCCTTAGATGCCCAGGACCTGACTCAGGTAGGGATTTTGGAAGATGCGGGACGGGTCCAGACGGGTGCGGACGGACTGGAAGTCCGCGAATCTGGGGTAGGCGGTAGCCAGCGACTCCGCGTCGCGCCAGTGCAGCTTGCCCCAGTGCGGCCGGCCGCCCAACTCGGTCGCCACCTGCTCGAACGCGCGGAAGTACGGCTCGTACGGCATGCCCACGTACTGGTGCACGGCGATGTACGCGGAGTCCCGCCCGTACGAGTGGGACAGCCAGATGTCGTCGGCGGCGGTGAACCGCACCTCGACCGGGAACAGCACCTTGAACGGCAGGCGGTCCACGATCCGGCGCAACTCGGCCAGCGCGGTGGGCAGCGCCTCGCGCGGCAGGCCGTACTCCATCTCCACGAAGCGGACCCGGCGCGGCGTGCAGAACACGCGGTCGGAGCGGCCGGTGTAGGTGCGTTCGGTGAGCGCGCGGGCGGAGACGGCGCTGATCCGGGGTGCGAGGGCGGGTACGGCCCGGCCGAGGCGGCAGGCGCCGGCGAAGACGGTGTTGGAGAGGAACTCGTCGTCCAGCCAGCCGCGCCAGCCGGGCAGTGGCTGGTCGTCGGCGGGTACCCGGTCGTTGGTCTTGACCTGAACCCGGTCGGTGTACGGGAACCAGTAGAACTCGGCGTGGTCGTGCGCCTCGTACAGGCCGGGCAGGTCGTCGAGCACCTCGGCGAGCGGGGCCGGGCGTTCGTGCGCCCGCAGCACGAAGGCGTCCACGCAGCGCAGCGTGACCTCGACCAGCACGCCCACCGCGCCGAGCCCGACCCGGGCGGCGTCGAAGACGTCGCGGTTCTCCTCGGCCGAGCAGCGCAGCACCTCGCCGGTGCCGGTGACCAGCGTCAGCCCGGCCACGAAGGTGGACAGGCAGCCCAGCTTCGCCCCGGTGCCGTGGGTGCCGGTGGAGAGTGCCCCGGCGATGGTCTGGGCGTCGATGTCGCCGAGGTTCGGCATCGCGAGGCCGTGCCCGGCGAGCAGATCGTTGAGCGTGTGCAACGTCATCCCGGCCGGTACGGTGACCAAGCGGCGCGCCACATCGACCGTGACGTCCGTCTCCAGCGCGGCGAGGTCGATCCGGTGCCCGTCGGCGACGGCGGTGGCGGTGAACGAGTGGCCGCTGCCGGTGGCCCGGACGGTCCGGCCCGCCGCGGCGGCCTGGCGGACCGCCTCGACGACGTCGGAGACGCTACGCGGGCGCACGGTGAGGAGCGCGGTGCTGTGCTGGTTGCCGGCCCAGTTGGACCAGGTGGCGGTGGTACCGGTCATCGCGGCCACTCCTCGACATGAATATGAACTGAATTCATATCAGGAACGTTGTGCCTGGTAAATACCGCAATCGAGCCCGGCTCGTTGTACCGGTAGTCACAGACTCGTGACGTGCAGATATGTTCATCCGTCGAAGGGGGGTGGCGCCGAGTGTCCACACCAGCCGCCACGACCGGGCCGCTGCGTCGAGTACCGGTGCAGGGCCGAAGTGTCGCGCGGGTCCAGCGGATGCTGGACGCCTGCGCCGAGCTCGTCGACGAGGTGGGGTACGAAGGGCTGACCACGACCCTGCTCGCCGAGCGCGCCGAGGTGGCGATCGGGTCGGTCTACCAGTTCTTTCCGGACAAGCGGGCGATCGTGCAGGCGCTGACCCTGCGCACCATGGAGTCCTACCTCCAGCGGCTCGACGAGCGGTTCTCCTCGGACGACCTGACCCACTGGTGGGACGGGGTCGACGCGGCGATCGACGAGTACATCTCGATGCACCGCACCGTTCCGGGCTTCCGTACCCTGCACTTCGGCGACGTGGTCGACCTGCACCTGCTGGACGACCAGCGAGACAACAACGGGGTCATCGCGGAGCAGCTCGCCCGCGTACTCACCGAGCGTTTCGGCCTGGCCGGGGTGCCCGACCTGCGGTTCCACCTGGAGGTCGCGGTGGAGGCCGCCGACGCCCTGATCAAGCTGGCCTTCCGCCGCCGCACCGACGGCGACGAGCGGGTGCTGGTCGAGGCCAAGGCGCTCATCCGGGAGTACCTGCACCGGCAGGTGAACGCCCCCACGGAGGCCGTCCACCAGGGCTGAGCGGCACGTTGAACGGCGGGTTCTGAGAGTGCGTCGGGGCCCGCCGTCGTCATGCCGCGGGCAGATCAGAGGAAGGCGTGCCCCTCGCCCCGGTAGGTCGGCACTGTGGCGACCACCGCGTCCCCCTCGACCAGGTGCACCTCGTTGACGTGCTCGCACAGCTCGCCCGCCTTGGCGTGGCGGAACCACACCCGGTCGCCGACGCGCAGGGTGTCCGCGGCTTTTCCGGCCAGTGGGGTCTGCACCTCGCCGGCGCCCTCCGCGCCGAGCAGCTTCAGCCCTTCCGGCAGCCACGGCCGGGGCAGCCGGCTGGTCGCCGCCTGGCCGGAGGCGATCCAGCCGCCGCCGAGCACCGTCGCCAGCCCGGGCGCCGGGCGGCGGACCACCGCGCAGGCGAAGAACGCCGCCGGGGTGGGCCGCCAGGCACGGTACGCGTCGAACAGCGTCGGCCCGTACAGGCCGGAGCCCGCGGTGACCTCGGTGACCGCGGGGTCCGCGCTGGTGGCGGCCACGCTGCCGGTGCCGCCGCCGTTGACGAACTCCAGGTCGGCGTGCTCCCGGACCGCGCTGACCGCCGCGGAGCGGCGGGCCAGCAGTTCCCGGTACGACCCGCGCTGCGCGACCCGGATCGCCGAGCCGAGCACCGCCTGTCCGGGCGGCGCGTCGCCCAGGCCGGCGATCTGTGCCTCGTACGACATCAGGCCGACCAGCCGGAAGCCCGGCCGGCCGGCGACGGCGGCGGCGAGCGCGCCGGCCGCCGTGGCGCTGTGCACCGGGGAGCGGCGCACGCCGACGTGCACCCGGCCCCCCAGCGGGCGCCAGGAGGCGTCCAGATCGAGGCAGATCCGCAGCGCGGGGCGGCGCGCGGGCGGGCACACCGCGTCGATCAGGTCGAGCTGCCCGGTGTCGTCGATCATCAGCGTCACCGCGTCGGCGAGCACCGGGTCGGCGGCCAGTTCGGCGAGGCCGCCCCGGTGGGCCGTCGGGTACGCCACGAGCACGTCGTCGCTGACCCCGGATCGGACCAGCCACAGCGCCTCGGGCAGCGTGAAGGCCATCACGCCGTGCCAGCCGGGACGCTTGAGCGCCCGCGTCAGCAGCTCGCGGACGCGTACCGACTTGCTCGCCACGCGCAGCGGCTTGCCGCCGGACCGGCCGGCGAGCGCCTCGGCGTTGGTGTCGAACGCGGTGAGGTCGACCACGGCGTACGGCGGGTCGAGGTGAGCGGTCGCCCGGTCGAGACGATCGCGAAGTTTGTCACGGTCGATGGCCACGTCTGCACGCTAACTGTCTGGACGGCAATGCGAAATACCCTCGCGTCTGTCCGGGCTGCGGGCGGTGGTCCCGGCGGCCTAGGCTCGGCGAGCAGGTGAATGTCGCGGGGGACGACCCTTCCTGCGCGACTAGAGTGTTCCACCGGGGATGCCCAGACCTGGGCCGGCACGTGGAGGTACGGCCATCGAAAGCCAGAACAACGGCGAGTCGCCCGGCGTGTCGTCGTCCGGGACAGCCGCCGATCACTCCGGTGCCGCCGCCATCCGGTCGGTGCTGCGCATCCGGCCGTTCCGCAGGCTGTGGATCGTGCTCAGCGCCGCCTCCTTCGGCGACTGGCTCGGCCTGCTCGCCACCGCGCTGTTCGCCGCCTCCCAGGTCTCCGGCAGCACCGCCCAGGGCGCCGCGTTCGGCGGTGTGACAGCGATCCGGCTGCTCCCGGCGCTGGTGCTCGGCCCGGTCGCGGGCGTGCTCGCCGACCGGTTCGACCGCCGGTGGACGATGGTCATCTGCGACCTGCTGCGCTTCGTGCTGTTCGCCTCGATCCCGCTGTACGCGCTCACCGGCGCCGCGGGCGGGCTGGTGGTCGGCTGGGCGCTGATCGCCACGTTCCTGATCGAGTCGATCACCCTGCTGTGGATCCCGGCCAAGGAGGCGGCGGTCCCCAACCTCATCCCGCGTACCCGGCTCGAGGCGGCGAACCAGCTCACGCTGATCACCACGTACGGCCTGACGCCGGTCGCGGCGGCCATCGCCCTGGCCGTGCTGGACCGCGGCGTCCGCGGCGCGGTCGGCGGCGACCTGCCCGACTGGGCCGAGCCGGCCCAGCTCGCGCTCTGGTTCAACGCCTTCTCCCGGCTGGCCACCGCGCTCGTGGTGGCGTTCGGCATCAAGGAGATCAGCGAGGCCCAGCGCGGCGAGGCGGAGCGCACCGAGCAGAGCATGTTCCGGCAGTTCTCCGAGGGCTGGAAATACATCGGCCAGACCCCGCTGGTGCGTGGCCTGGTGCTGGGCATCTTCGGCGCGTTCGCCGGCGGCGGCATCGTGGTCGGCACGGCCAAGTTCTTCGCCAACTCGCTCGGCGCCGGTGACGCCGCGTTCTCGCTGCTCTTCGGTGCGATCTTCGTCGGCCTGGCGCTCGGCATCGGCCTCGGGCCGATGATCGTGCGGGACATGTCCCGCCGCCGCTGGTTCGGCATGAGCATCGTGCTCGCCAGCGCCTCGGTGCTGGTGCTCGCGTTCGCCATCCACCTGTCCATGGCCATCCTCGGCGCGATCCTGGTCGGCGCGGGCGCCGGCATGGCGTTCCTGGCCGGCACCACGCTGCTCGGCGGCGAGGTGGCCGACGAGGTACGCGGCCGGGTCTTCGCGGTGGTGCAGATCGGCACCCGGCTGGTGCTGATCCTGGCCATCGCGCTCAGCAGCCTCCTGGTCGGCGTCGGCGGCTCCCGCCAGCTCACCATCGCCGACCTGGGCATCTCCATCTCCTCCACCCGGCTGCTGCTGCTGGCGGCCGGCGCGGCCGGCATCATCGCCGGGATCAGCGCGTTCGGCCAGATGGACGACAAGAAGGGCGTACCGGTCCTCGCGGACCTCTGGGGCTCGATCCGGGGCCGCCCGCTGATGCCGGCCGAGCCGTTCGTCTCCAGCGGCCTGTTCGTGGTCTTCGAGGGCGGCGAGGGCGCCGGCAAGTCCACCCAGCTCGCCGCGCTCGCCGAGCGGCTGCGCGCGCAGGGCCGCGACGTGGTCGTCACCCGAGAGCCGGGCGCCACGCCGGTCGGCGAGCGGATCCGCTCCCTGGTGCTCGGCACCGCCCCCGACGAGGCGCCGTCGCCGCGCGCCGAGGCGCTGCTCTACGCCGCCGACCGGGCGCACCACGTGGCCACTGTCGTCCGCCCGGCGCTGGTGCGCGGCGCGGTGGTGATCAGCGACCGGTACGTCGACTCGTCGCTCGCCTACCAGGGCGCCGGCCGGACGCTGCCGGTGGACGAGGTCTCCTGGCTCTCCTCCTGGGCCACCGGCGGTCTCAAGCCCGACCTGGTGGTGCTGCTCGACGTCGAGCCGCGTACCGGCCTGAGCCGGGTCGAGGACCGCAACGAGGGCACCGACCGGCTGGAGGCCGAGTCGCTGACGTTCCACGAGCGGGTCCGGTACGCCTTCCTCGACCTCGCCGCCGGCGACCCGAAGCGATACCTGGTGCTCGACGCGTCCCGCCCGATCGCGGAGACCGCCGACGCGGTCGCCCGTCGAGTGGGCGAGCTGCTGGCCGATCCGGCCGGCATCGTGCACCCCCGCCCGGCGCAGGGCCCGGACACCTCGGTCCAGCCCGAGTTATCCGACGCGGAGCTGGTGACGATGGAGCAACCTCGACGATGACCGACGTCTTCGGCGATCTGGTCGGGCAGGACGAGGCGGTGGCCATGCTGCGGCGGGCCGCCGCCTCGGCCGCCGCGCAGCTGCGCGCGCCGGTCACCGCAGGTGGGCACGACGACCTCGACGCGCTCGCCGAGGAGTACGACGGCGACCCGGGTCCGGCGCCGGCCGATCCGGGCGCCGGCATGACCCACGCCTGGATCTTCACCGGCCCGCCCGGATCGGGCCGCTCGGTGGCCGCCCGCGCGTTCGCCGCCGCCCTCGAATGCGTGCACGGCACCGGCTGCGGTAGCTGCCCCGGCTGCCACACCACGCTCACCGGCACCCACGCGGACGTGCGCCTCGTGGTGCCCGAGGGCCTGTCCATCGGCGTCAACGAGATGCGGGCGCTGGTGCTGCGGGCGGCCAGCGCGCCCTCCGGCGGCCGGTGGCAGATCGTGATCATCGAGGACGCCGACCGGTTGACCGAGGCCGCCGGCAACGCGCTGCTCAAGGCGATCGAGGAGCCGCCGCCGCGTACCGTCTTCCTGCTCTGCGCCCCCTCCACCCACCCGGACGACATCTCCGTGACCATCCGGTCACGCTGCCGGGTCGTACCGCTGCGGCAGCCGCCGCCGGCCGCGGTGGCCGAGGTGCTGGTCCGCCGCGACGGCATCGCGCCGGACGTGGCCGAGTGGGCCGCCGCGGCGGCGCAGGGACACGTGGGCCGGGCCCGGCGGCTGGCCCGCGACCCGGAGGCCCGGCAGCGGCGCGACGCGGTGCTGGCCGTGCCGCGCCGGCTGACCGGCGTGGGCGCGGCGTTCGACGCGGCCTCGGCGCTGATCGAGGCGGCCGAGGCGGAGGCCGCCGCCTCCGTCGTGGAGATCGACGAGGCGGAGCGTACGGCGTTGCAGACGGCGCTCGGCGCGGGCGGCACCGGCCGGGGCGCGGCCGGCGCCATGCGCGGCGCGGCGGGCCAGCTCAAGGACCTGGAGAAGCGGCAGAAGTCGCGGGCCACCCGCGCCCAGCGGGACGCGCTCGACCGGGCGCTCGTCGACCTGGCCGGGTTCTACCGGGACGCGATCGTCATGGCGCTGCGGGCGCCTGTCGCCCCGGTCCACACCGACACCGCGTCGCTCGCCTCGGCGGGCGCGCAGAAGTGGGACGCCGAGGGCTCGCTGCGCCGCCTGGAGGCGGTGCTGGAATGCCGCGCGGCGATCGAGGCGAACGTCAAGCCGCGCATTGCGGTGGAGGCGATGATGCTGGCCCTCTGGCGCGGCTGAGCCCGGCCCTTCCGCACTGTCCACAGGGCATCGACACGCGCGATTGACGTGCGGTACGGTCCGGTGATGCCGCGGTGACCGAGGCGGCACGCTCAGTGAGGGTCGGGCCGACCGGCCGGGAGGAGTCCGCCGATGCCGCGGGGCGAGATCGACGAGGCCTGGATCGAGGAGGCGGTGCGGCGCTACCGCCGTATCGAGAACCTGCAGGCCGAGTTCGACCAGGCGGTCGCGACGGTCGAGGTCACCGTCCGCTCACCCGACGGGCTCGTCGAGGTGGTGGTGACCGCCGGCGGGCGGATCACCGACGTGCGTTTCCTCGGCCCGCTGCACCACCGCAGCCCGCGCGACGTGGCCGGTTCGGTGCAGGCCGCGGTCACCGCTGCCGCCGACGCGGCGCAGTGGGCGCGGGAGAAGCTGCACAACGAGACGTTCGCGGCCTACCGGCCGCTGGCGGGGGCCTGACATGGAGACGCTGCGTGCCCTGGCCGCCCGTCTCGACGAGGCGGGCGCGACCCTCGCCACCCTCTCCCGCACGGTGACCGCCACCGACCCGCCGCATCCCGCGTTCGGCGCGCACGCCACCGGCCGTCCCGGCGAGGTGGGCCGTGCGCTGCACCGCCAGTGGACCCTTGCGACCGCCGACCGGGCACGCGAGGCGCAGGCCGCCGCCGTCCGGCTGGCCGCCGCCGCGGCGGCGCTGCGCAGCGCCGCCGACCGCTACGCCGCCGCCGACGACGCGGTCGCCCGGCGGCTGGCCCGGGAGGCCTGATGGACGCGCTCGACCGCCTCGCCGAGCCGGGCCTCGACCTGCTCGCCCGCGTCGACACGGTGCTGGCCGCCGGTGCGCCCGAGGGGCACCGGCTCTGGCCGCTGCTGCGCCGCATGCAGGTGCTTCCCGGCGCGGCCGTACGCGAGTTCCTCGATCTGCACCCCGCGCCGCTGACCGGCGCCGGCCACGCGGTGCGCCGGCTCGTCCGGGGGTACGACGACACCTGCGCCCTGCTGGCCGACCAGGTCGCCTGGTCCGGCGCCGCCGCGTCGGCGTACGACGAGGCACGTGCCGCTCTGCTGCGGCACCTGGACGAGGGGCCGGAGAGCCTGGTCGGGCGGCTGGAGTCGACGGCGGGCTACGCCGACGCGCTGGCCGGCTGGGTGGAGGGCAGCCGGGTCGCGCTGGCCCGGGCACTGGCCGAGGTGCTGGGTTCGGCCGAGGCGGTCGCGGTGCACGCGGCGACCCGGCCCGGTGCCGATGCCGGACGGGCCGGGGCGTCGGCCGCGGCCGAGATCGCCACGAGGATCCTGGGCGTGCTCGGGGTGGCCTACGACGGCGCCGAGACGCTGCTGCGCCAGTGGGGGCCGAGCCTGGCCGAGACGCCGTGGCGGGATCGCGCCACCACCGCCCCGCGCTACGGCGGCACCACCCGGATCGGCTACTGACGGCCCACGGCGCCGCGCGCCGGACCGGCCGTGGCCGGGGCCGGCGGCGGCGCCGTGGCCTTCCCCTGCACCCCCCGCAGGTATGCCTTCACTCAACGCGCCCGGACGGTGTTTGTCAGGGGCCCGCCGGAGATTCATCCGTCCGGGCGAGGCGATGGGGCCGGTTCGGCCGGGTCGACCACGATGATCGCTGCGGTGGGTGACCGGGCGGCGACAGGTGCCCCGTGCGGCGGACGTCGATCCGCGTAGTGTGGGCGCATGGGCATGCTCTGCGCGGTCAGCTTCAACCGGTACGGGCGCCTCTACTACCTCGACCCGGGCGAGTGGCGCCCGCAGGTGGGTGACCGGGTGCTGGTGCCCACCGACGAGGGGCCCGAGGTGGCCGAGTGCGTGTGGGCCGCGCAGTGGGTCAGCGAGGACACCGACGGCTTCCCGAAACTCGCGGGGATCGCCGGTGACGACGACCTGCGCCGAGACGAGATGCTGCGCCGGCGCAAGGCCGAGGCGAAGGTGGCCGCCAAGCGGCTCATCCGCGAGCACGGCCTGCCGATGAAGGTGGTCTCCGTCGACCACGTCCTGGCCACGCCGGAGAACGGCAGCGACCGCACCACCATCTACTTCACCGCTCCGCACCGCGTCGACTTCCGCTCGCTGGTCCGCGACCTGGGTGCCACGCTGCATTGCCGGGTCGAGCTGCGGCAGCTCTCCGCCCGGGACTCCGCCCGGGTGCAGGGCGGCATCGGCTCCTGCGGTCGTGACCTGTGCTGCGCCACGTTCCTGACCGACTTCGAGCCGGTGACCATCCGGATGGCGAAGGACCAGGACCTGCCGCTCAATCCGTTGCGCATATCCGGGGCGTGCGGGCGGCTGATGTGCTGCCTCAAGTACGAACATCCTCTGTATCAGAAGTTCCAGGAGACGGCCCCGGCGGTCGGCAGCCGGGTGTCCACGCCGCAGGGCGAGGGCAAGGTGGTCGGCCACAGTGTCCCGCGCGACGCGGTCACGGTCCGCCTGGACGCCGACGGCTCGCGTTCCATGTGCTCCCGTGCCTCGGTGTGCGGCCCGAGGCAGGCCCACGACCAGCACCCGGCTCTTATACACATCTCCGA